>JAEHCN010000053.1 GCA_020696395.1 Thermoplasmata archaeon
ATTCAATAGAGCACTCCCTGGTGAACCCCGTGGTTAACGAAAGCATGACCCGACCATATGTAAAGAAGAAAGGAGTTTTCGCGAGACCGGCCAGAGCCTTTTGATGCTTATTTCCTTCCCTTGTCCATTACCAGATGGCCGTTTGCTAAGTATGTCTGGTATCCATTTGTGGTGAAGTCGTAGACTCTCGTCTTCTCCAGTTCGAAATCAAGGGTGTCAATAGAAATCCACTGGTCTTCGATTGGGCAATATAGTTCGCATCCAAGCCAAATGTCAATTGGATCCTTGACCCACCCTTCCAATGTGCCATCTCTGATGTAGATAGGTTGGTCGGTTAAAGTGACTCTCAGTGCTCCCTCGTTGATGTTCAGAATCGTTTCAACCTTTGACGTCATGACACGCTGTACAGTCTGGCTCATGAAGGAACTCGATTCTGGATCATATCCAAGGACCTTATCTCCTACCTTGAGCGTTTCGACTGGCTGTTGGGACCCGTCGTCCATCGTTATCGATGTTCCTTCGGCAACACATCCACCGCCAGAGACATAGAAGTCAACGGAATTCAGCCAAATTCCCTGCCACCCGAGGTGATTGCCTTCGAAGTTGAGTGCTTCTCCAGCGCAGTCGGCGTACGCAATTGCCGTTAGGCCAGCACTTGCACTGATCCAGCAATGCGCTTGAATTTGGTATCTGTGACCCTGGGTCAACCAAGAACTTTTAGTTAATGCCCAGTACTCCGTATCATGATCAATAGTTTCCTTGTATGTTGCCGACTGGTCAGCCAGGAACACGGTCCAGACGTAATTGTCAGCGGTTACGTCGTACAACCTGCAGATGAGATGGGCCTCGGCAGTGGCTAATCCTAGTCCTGAATTCGCCATCAGGAACCAACACATATAGCCGTCTATCCTCATGTTGTAACCGCCAGTCCCCAGCGCGTCAAAAGTCCTCCACACTTGGGCCCACGCCTCGCCGAGTCCTAATGCGCCTGCCCAACCTCCAGCTTCGGCGTACGACTCCGAAACTGTTGCCTCGGAGTCTGAGTACGCGACACCATAGTAATTTCTATCATGACTTCCTCCGTCTGCGCCATACATCGGCGCGTAATCAGTGCCCGGTAGAATCTTCGGAATGCTTTCGGATGCTGCATTATCGCTGCACGCCAATGGGACGAATGTCCATGCTAGGCATGCCATAAAGACCACAAATATACTTCTCATTCTATTCATGATTCTGTCCCTCCAGAGTTCTGGCATCAGAAGACACTTCGCTGGAAGTCCCAACGAACCACCCGATACCCGACTCCAACCATCATTACAATATAGCTATTTCACATTTCCCATGCACACAAGACAAGTTCCGTCTCTACGGCCCATTCTGGGTGAATCAGGACTCTATGTAGTATTTCTCGCATCGGGAATAAGACAGAAAGGAGAGAAAGACTGGATGAACCAGGTAGGGGACATAAACAGGAGCTAAGGGACATAAATAGAAAAAGACTGGACGGATTTATGTCCCCCGCTTCCGGGGGACATAAAGTGCCAGGTGAAGGACATAAGCCCCTTTCTGTTCACCTCTTGCGAGGTTGATGGCATTCGACTTAGCGCTCTACCCGCCGACGATGAGAAATCGATCCGGCCGTTTGAGCTTGCTCCAGTGGGGAGTCGCCGTTTCATCATATCCTCGGAAGACCTCATCCCCAAGGGAATCATCGCATTATTCCGAGGCTGTGTCGTTTCTGTGCCCTTGCCAAGACTCTCGCCCTGCTGCTAGTGCAGCCCACCTTCTCTTGGAGAGGGGACTTTCCTCAGCTGGTCTGCGTTGGACGCAGGCCTACCGTCAGCCATCCGCCTTCTCCTGGCGCTATGATTCTATGTCTAGGAACTACAAAAGGCTTTCTGAGCGATCACGGAAGGACGCGGGTATCGTCTGGTGCGAAGTCTGGTCAGAGTTCCTCTGACTCCTCTCCCCTCTTCGACACTCGCCAGTAGACAGGGATCCATGATATGAGTATCACGCCACCTACCGCGAGCACCAGATTCCCTGCCCCTATCCCGTACAATCCCTGGCTCTCCAAATTCTCGTTCACGATGGCCGTGACCAAGAGGACCAAACCGGCTATGGCCCCCGAGGAATAACTCAGCAGGGTTAGCCGTCTTCTGTCACCACCACGCTGAAGAGACATTTCTGATCGGATTCGGCCCACAGCCGTCAGCAAACGGTCCAGTTTGTCCTGAATAGCGGAATCCTGCGGAGCAGAAGCGTGAGGTGCGGATTTAGTCGGTGCGATTCTCCCCTTGCTGAATGACCGTTCGGCTGCAACGTATCCTCCACCTGCGTTTCTATAGATGGCTCCCCCTTCCACGAGACGGCGCAGTATGACCCTCACCCGTTCCTCTGGGATCTCATTGTGCCCTGCGTACTCCACTATCTTCTGGACGGAACTTCCGTTCCTGTCCGCCTCCTCGAGTATCTCCACGATTGCCAGAAGTGCATTCGATTCCTCTGCGAACCCCTGGTCCGAATCGGATGTCTCACTGGGGGTCACCTGTATGAATCCGCCGCAGGCTACGCAAAACCGTCCTGTGTCTGGTGTTTCCTGATCACATATTGGGCATTCCATGCCATCTCCCTCGGGCGGCCACGAAATGTCGCTACTCAGATATGGAAGTTGTGATGGGGCTGTGTCTTAACACTCGCTGGGCTCAGATGGTTAGAGACCCCACGAAGGTATGTGGAACTCCTCTGGATTCTGCTGCTCTTCCGACATGCTGTCAACTCTCCCCCTCTAAGCGCCCGTTCCGCACCATCTCATTATGCAGAGGGCCATGACCTTGGTGGTGTTCATGAGCTCGTCGATGTCCACATACTCGTCGGCCATATGCGCCGTATTGATGTCTGGACCGATTGAAATTGACGGGATTCCCATGTGATTGATGAGATGGATCGAATCGGTCAGGGTCCCATATCCTCTTAGTTCAGGCTCGAAGCCCAAATCTCTGAGAGCCTCCTTGCCCACATCGACGATTGGCTCGTCCTCTTTCACTTCAGCGCCGTACGCCCATCCCTCCGTCTCTAGTCTAGGCGGGTGCTCTTTCAACCAAGAGTCCGAGTCGGCAACGCTCTTCAGCTTCGCCTCTATCTCCTTGATCTTGTCCTTTGTGCCAGGGATGAACATGGAGCCAAAGATGATCTCCACTTTCTCAGGATGTGTCACTGGCCATTCCCCGCCATGTATGATCGTCGGTGTGATTATGTCCGGGTCCAGATATTTGTGTTGCTTTTCCGGGCTATGTCTCCATTCGTCGTTCAGTTCATCCATTGCGGCGATGATTTTGGCTGCTTTGGAAATCGCATTCACAGCGCCGCCCTTGGTCCAATCCGGGTGGGACACTTCGGCGTGGCCAGCTCTCCCAGGAACCGTGATCTTGCCGTAGAGTGAACCTCTCATGGCAACAAGGATCTTCATCTCCGTAGGCTCAGGGATGATTGCGGCATCAGCCGTATAGCCTCTCTGACAGCACGAGAGTGTGCCCATGCACGTCTGTTCTTCGTCTGGAACGGTCTCGACAGTCACATCCCCCTTCAATATGACTCCTGTTTGCTGGATAGCTCTCAACGCATGAATGATCGCGGCAATCCCCCCTTTCATGTCGCTAGCGCCTCTGCCGAAGATCTTGTTGTCTTCTATCTCCGCATCGAAAGGAGGATGTTTCCAGTTCTCGATGATTCCTGCCGGCACCACATCGTAATGTCCGTTCAGGATCAGTGACCGTCCTTTCCCATTGCCTTCCAGCTTTCCAGCAAGGACAGGCATGTTGCCTAAATCTCTGTCCTTGAGGACGCCGGAGCCTGGGAAACTGTCGAGTTCTGACGAGTCGATCTCCCACATGTCGATGCTAAATCCCATCTCCTCAAGGATGCTTCGAATGAAATCCTGGAGATCCCTATAGTCCTCCCCCTCGGCAGTCTCATTCTCCTGAGGGGTAATCGTTCTGAAACCGATGAGCTTTCTGAGATGTCCGATGATGTCCTCTCTGCTGCGATCTATGAATTTTAGAACCCTGCTCTCTTCTTCAGTGATCAAGAGTGTTCACTACTCCGCGCATGGCGCATCCCCATGCACGGAGCCTAGCACAGGCATCCGGTGATATAACGTTTCTTGCGCCTGCCTGAGAGCCTCGAATTGGCTTCGCTAACCCTCGGATTCTCACCATGGCCACCGAAATGATTCCGTGGCGGTTTGAACCAGTGGTGCTCCGCCCCTCTCATGCGTCGCACAGCATTGGAATGCCTCCTCTTCTCTTCGTGTCCAATGTTGTCAGGCTCTCGATCTCACGTCGGTCTAGCGACAGTTCTTAAGCATCAACTCAAATGTGGTCTGGTGAGGAGCGTGACGTGGCAATGACATCGGAAGAGCACAAACTCGCGCAAATCGTTACTACCGCCATGAGCGCCGGAGCTAGCGAGGCCAGGATCATAGATGCGAAAGACATAGTCGTTGATAAACGCGTGAGGCTGAAGTGCATGATTCCCCTGTGCTCAGATTATAACAGACACCTGATGTGCCCTCCAAATCTCATGCCCGTCGGGGAGTTTGCAGATATCGTCAGTACGTACAAGATGGCCCTCATAGTCCAGATTGAGGCAGATGTTGATTCGTCCGACAAATCGAGTGCATCGTTGACGAAGGAGTTGTGCAGCCAGCTCGAGAAATCGACCAACGCCAGTGAATGGGAGGCGAAGCTACATAGATTGATCAATCAAGTTGAGGCGCATGCATTCAAGGAAGGCTTCTACCTTGCTGCAGGACTGATCGGAGGCAGCTGCAGTCTATGCCCCGAGTGCGTAGACGCTCTGAGCGGAGAGCCCTGCAGGCATCCATTCGAGGCAAGGCCGTCTATGGAGGCCATGGGGGTCGATGTGATAAGGACTTGCCAGAATGCCGGGCTGCCTATGAATCTGTCATCTGATATGAGAGTCAGGTGGACCGGCCTCGTATTGCTGCATTAGTCGTGCTCCACAGCGTCCAAACCGTTCTGTCCCCGCGGGTTAACGGACAGAAGCCGGTGCTGTGATCTTGCAGCGGCTGTCTTCATCACTACGGGGTGCTCAGATCTCCTTGGCTTCTGAGAATGCCGTCTTCAATGTGACTTTCCCGTCCTCGAGCGAGTAGTATGCGGATCGACCTTTGTCCCCTTCGACCTCCTCAGCGACTATTCTCACGCCCAATTCCCTCAGAGTCTTCCTCGCCTGACGGACGTTCTCTCCGCCGATGTCCCTCAATTTCACGTCTAGATCCGGAAACATCCGGGCTCCACCAACGAGCTTCGCCCATAACTTGCGTCCATTCGCCCCTTTCGACATAATCTCACTGTGAAGCATACGAATTCCGGAGTCGGTATACCTGGCATCCGACTTTTGTCCATCGGGAGCCCTAGGAAGAAGCGCGTGAAGGACACCTCCAATCCTTGCTTCTGGATCGTAGATGAACACCGCGACGCAGGACCCAAGTCCAATGCAGCACAGCTGCTCCGGAGCCCGTGTCACGGCGAACTCTGCAATGCCCACCAGCTTCGCCCCTTTCATTTCAGGGTATCTCCGACCTTATCGAGGATGGTCTTCAACATCAGGTCCTCAGGAAGGAGGAGGAAGTACCCTTCGAACGACCTCTCCACCCCCTTGAATACGGTGTGGACTGCGATCACGGCATCTACAGAGCCTCCGAGGGCTGCGAGAGGGATGTCGAGCACTGCTCCAAGAAGGTCGACCGCCGCCCCTGGCGGAGCGGGGATGAGGTCGGTGTCAATCATCCTCGAGACCGCCACCAGGTACCAACACAGGCATATGTTGCCCACTTCGCACAACGCCGAAACCTGGATGGGGGAGAGGTCGACAAGGTCTGTACCCTCTCCAGCAAGGTGCTCGACGATCGTGGCCGCAGATTCCCTCGGGAAGACGACGAGAACGCCGCTGCGCAGATCTCCGCACAGCTGCGTGTACGTTCCGGCGACCACCTTGTCGTTGCCTCCGAGCCACTCGCCGATGCGAGACAACGGCATTATCTCGCATGAGGTCACCTCGTTGACAAGCTCCATATCGAGTAGTGAGGCCAGGGCCGTTGCCGCGTTCCCAGCACCAACATTTGCGAACTCCCTGATTATCCCCAAAATCGTTTCCGTGTTGCTGTCATCCATTCTCATCAGGCTCCCAGTATCGAGTCAACGTCAAGTATCAATGCAATCTTTCCGCTCCCTAGGATTGTGCCGCCAGAAATGCCTCGGACCCTGCGCAACCGGTTGTCTAGTGACTTCACGACGATCTGCTGATGCCCCATCAAATCGTCCACCGCGAGGGCCGCCCTTCTTTCCCTGCTCTGGACCACCAGAACGCTCATCTTGTCATCGTCATCAGACGCCTCCGGAATTCCGAAGAAAGCCCGCATCCTGATGACCGGAAGTACTTCCCCTCTCAGCTGGACAATCTCCCGGGTCCTAATCTGCTTGATCTCTCCTGAATCGAATCGGTGCGATTCCGCGATGACCCCCATCGGCACTGCGTAAGTCTGGTCGGCAATGGATATCAACATCGCGTCGATGATCGCCAGGGTGAACGGCAGCCACAGCGAGAATGTCGTCCCTGCACCCTCCGACGAGCTGATCATGACTGAGCCCCCTAGTTCCTCCACATTCTTCCTGACTACATCGAGGCCGACTCCTCTGCCCGAAACCTCTGAAACGTCATCCTTGGTTGAGAATCCCGACCTGAAGAGGAGATCGAGGAGGTCCCGTGCAAGCATGGAATCACCCTGGTCCTGGGTAATCAATCCCTTCGAGACCGCCTTGCGTTTAATGCCTTCGTAGTCGATTCCTCTGCCGTCGTCGGATATCTCTATCAGGACGTGATCCTGCTGTTTGGATGCCACTATACGAATGAGTCCTCGCTTCCTCTTACCCGTCTCAGCTCGCTCGCCCTCGGGTTCTATCCCGTGGTCCACGCAGTTGCGTAGAATATGCATTATGGGGTCGTTTATGCGGTCTATGACCGTCCGGTCCAGTTCGATGTTTCCGCCGTCGACGATAAATTCCACCTGCTTTCCCTGGTTCTTGGCTATGTCTCGCACCATGCGTGGAAACCTGGCCATCACGGCCTCCAGCTGAATCATCCTGATTCCGAGGACCTTCGCTTGAATCTCTGATGTGAGTTTGTCGATATGGGTCGAGATCTCATCGAGGCTGGAGTCCTCGTGCGACGTGGCTCTCTCCACGAGCCTGCTCCTTGCGATCACCAACTCGCTCACATCGTCCAGTAGCTCGTCTAGCTTATCCATGCCTACCTTCACTGTCTGCGCCACAGGAGCATCCACGATGGCTTTTGCGGGGCGCGCCGTCCCATCCAGTACTACTGTCCAGTCATTTCTCGGCTTGTCCGGAGATCCCACTCTCACCTCATCAGTGTCTGGCATTGCGGCAATCCGACTTGTCACTTCGTCAAAACCCTTCTCGGGCTCAAGAGTTACCGTGAACTCCTCGAAGACATGTTCCATGTCGATCTCGTCTTCGCTCGGGACCGAACTCACGATATTGGCCACCTTGCCGAGCTCTTTCAGTATCACGAATGCTCTGGCCGAGGGAAATGCACACCTGCGTCCGAACTTGACGTAGACACTGGATACCCTTGTAGCGCCTGGTTCAGGTTCCTTGTCCGCCTTCTCTTTCGCCGCGACTAGCTCTGAGCGCTTCTTCTTGCGTTTCTTGCCCGGCTTCCCAGACGCAGCGGCTCGAAGTTCCACAACGAGCCCCGACGTCTCGTCGATATCCTCGCCATTCTCGACCGAGGCTACCATTCCTTCGAGGGCGTCAAGCCCCTTGAATATCGTCTCAGCAACGTCCTCCGTGGGCTTCACGACGTCGTCCCTGATGGCATTCAGGAGGTCCTCCAAGGCATGCGCGAGGTCGGTGATGACTTTGAAGTTCATCATTCCGGCCATGCCTTTGATCGTGTGGCACGCTCTGAACATGACTTCGACCAGGCTCTTGTCCTTGGGCTTGGTTTCGAGCTTGATCATCGTTTCGTTGAGCGTTCGGAGGTTCTCGCGTGACTCAGTCACGAAAAGTTTGGAGTACTTCGAAAGGTCAATCTCCTTCGGCATGGTCACTCCTCCAGGAACTTCACGATCTCTGTGGGTATCTCGTCAAGTGGAATTCCCCTTTCGGCGACCCCGGCGCTTACGGCTGCTTTTGGCATACCGTATATTAGGGAGGTCCTTTCATCCTGCACCACCACTCTTCCGCCTGCGGATCTCACCGCCTTCGCCCCGTTCACGCCGTCCACCCCCATACCTGTCAGTATGATCGCGAGTAGGCGCGGTCCGAAGCAGGTCGATGCGCTCTCGAAGAGGACATCGGCCGAAGGTTTGACGAACT
The DNA here is from genome assembly GCA_020696395.1 of Thermoplasmata archaeon. Lineage (GTDB taxonomy): Archaea > Thermoplasmatota > Thermoplasmata > UBA10834 > UBA10834 > UBA10834. The sequence goes on from JAEHCN010000053.1 coordinate 8,427, forward strand.
GTACCGGCGGCATGGTGTCATCGAGTCTCATCAGGGCGGCCGTCTTCGAGCATTCGGAGACCAATAGATGAGCTCCTCCTGGGGCGACATATGCATTCCCCTCCTTCGCCTGAGTGCAATTCGTAGCCACTGCTGTGCGAGGTCCCTTGACCGAATCGAGTCTCCTGGCGAACGACTCTGAGAACATGGGAGGAATGTGTTGGACGACGAAAATCGTAGCTGGTATATTCCTCGGGAGCCTAGAGAAGATGTATTCGAGGGCCCTGGGTCCTCCAGTCGATGCAGCCATCGCGATGGCCTTAAACCCTCTCCCCGACATCTCCTTCGGCTTCAAGCGTTTCTTATCGAGGTGAAGAGGGACTCTCGCTTTCTGGATGACGTCTATCTTGGCGCCCGAGACGTCCCGAATCGTGCGCGCTATGTGAGCTCGATACTTCACGATGTCCACGGAGATCGGTCCACCCGGCTTCGAGATGAATTCGACGGCGCCCATCTCGAGTGCCCTGAGCGGAAGGTCGATATCCACCTTGTCCATCGCGCTGAGCATAATCACTCTTGTTGGCTGCTCTTTCATCAGCCTCTGGAGGGTCGCAAGTCCATCCATCTTGGGCATCTGTATGTCGAGCAGCACCACATCCGGCGAGGAAGCCTTGGCCTTCTCTATCGCCTCTATGCCGTCCTTCGCCGTGCCCACGACGGACAGCCCCTCCTCGCTCGATAGCATGTCTCTTAGAACGACTCTCATGTAGGCACTGTCGTCGACAATGAGTACCTTCACCGTTTCCTGCATCAGCGATTCCTCAGGTACTCATCTGCAAGACTGCGTTGACCGACTCGAGGACATCATCCGATGTGAACGGTTTCATGATGAAGTCGAGCGCACCAGCCTCCAGAGCCCTCATAACGGTACGCTGGTGTCCGAGCGCGGAAATCATAATTATCTTGACCCGAGTGTTCACTTCCTTCAACCGTTTCACGGTCTCAATGCCGTCGGTTCCAGGCATGACTATGTCCATCGTTACGATGTCCACGCGCTGCTTACCGAACACCTTGACGGCCTCATCGGCGTTCTTCGCCTCGAGGACTCTATGTCCTCCGCCTTCGAGAATGTTCCTGATCACCCTGCGCATGAACTCCGAATCATCAACCACCAGCACGGTCGCCATACGACATACCTCCTTTCTGCCCTTCATCATCTGTTGAGAGCTCGAGAACCTTCAACGGATCAATAATGGTTATGAGGCGGTCGTCTAGCTTCGCGATGCCTGCAACATACTCAGATTCGATCTCCTGAGCGACATATTCAGGAACGGCCTCGATCGAGTCCGCAGGCATCCTCACGACCTCAGTGACCTCGTCGACCAAGAAACCTACTGGAGCGTCCGAGGCCTCAACGACTATGATTCTGGAGCTCTCGTCAAAGTCCTTCGCCTTAAGTTTGAACCTCTTCCTGAGGTCGATCACGGTAACCAGCTTTCCTCGCAGATTCATCACACCTTCGATATGTGTCGGGCTGCGATGAACCTTCGTAATCTCCTGTGTCGGGAAAATCTCTCTCACCATCGATATGTCAAAGGCGAATTCCTCAAGGCCGAGCTTGAATGCTACGTACTGTCCGGCTCCCTTTTCGTGGGTCAACTCTCCTCGCTCCTGTCATCCTCATCCGTCTCGGGGTTCTCATCCATCAGTACCTCCGGGACAGACCCTGCGCTGGGTTGCATCCTCTTTGTTAAGTCTGCCAGCTTGGTCGCGAGGTCCGTCAGGTCCTGTGCAGATGCTGACAGCTCCTCCATTCCCGCAGCAAGCTCCTCTGACGAGGCGGAAACTTCCTCAGCCGACGCCGAGGTCTGATTCGCTATGCTGGCGACTTCGTCGAGGTTCTTCGCGAGGCTCTCTGTGAGCGCTTTCTGCTCCTCAGTCGAGGCGCTGATCTCCTGAACCATCGCGGCAGTCTCTTCGACCGTGGCTGCGATGTCCTCCAAGGATCTCAGCGACTCCGATATGGTCGCAGCACTGTCGTTGACGTCCCTGCTCGTGTTCTTCATCTTCTCCGAGGTTTCTCCTATGTCTCCCTCGATCGACTGCAGAAGTTCCTGAATCTGGTTTGCCGCCCTCCTGGATCCTTCTGCCAGCTTGCGAACCTCATCCGCAACGACAGCAAATCCTCTACCGTGCTCCCCTGCCCTGGCAGCCTCTATCGCTGCGTTGAGCGACAGGAGGTTGGTCTGCTGTGCTATGTTGGTGATGATGTTCACTATCTGGGATATCTCCTTTGACTTCTTGGAGAGATTCAACATGGCAGCCGAGGTCTCCTGCACGCTCGCAAGAAGGGAACTCATCTTCTCAAGGGAATCATGTATCGACCTGCTCCCTTTCTGAGCGACGTCACTCGCGTCCTCGGAAGCTCTCGCTGCGTTTTGGGAGCTCTGCACGACATCATAGATGGCTTTCGTCTGCTCTCCGAGCATCCTCACCATCTCCTCGACTCTTGATGCCTGCGTCTCAGCGCCTTTTGACGTCTGCGACATAGACGCGGATACCTGTTGGCTCCCATCGGTTATGCCTCTCGTCGTCTCTGTCAGGAGGGTCGATGCATCCTTGAGCGATTTGGATGCTCCTCTTATCTCCACCGTGATGCTAGCCAACCGGTCCTTCATCATTCTGAAGGTGTCGACAAGCGCCGCGAGGTCGCCTCTAGCATGGACATCGATCTCCTTCGAGAAATCGCCCTCTGAGATGGCTCGAGCGCTCTCCGTGAGTTTTCGGAGGGGCTCGGATGTGTTGTAGATGAGTAGGTTCATGGACCTGACGAGATCGCCGACCTCGTCGTCAGGCGCCTTCGTTTCAAGTCGGTCAGTGAAGTTCCCTTCAGCGATTATCCTTGCCCGTTTGCTAACCTCGACGACAGGCGCCGTTATACGACTCGAGACGTAGAGTGTGATTATCGCGACCATGATTCCGACCACGGATCCGCTCATTATCAGATAGGATATGCCTTGTTCGATTGTGCCCTCTGCACGCTCATCCATGAGCGCCGCTGCTTCTGTCGTGTCTCCAATCAGATCCTCGAGACCGTCCATCATGTTTTCGAGGTGTGCCGTGGCATTCTTCCTAGCATCGACGGATTCGTTCAGTGCGTCGTCTCTCACGTAGTCTATCGTCATGCTGGTCCAGTTCTTGTATTCGTTCCATGATGCCTGCACGCTAAGGAGATTGGACTCTTGGGAGTCAATCAAGTCTCCTCGGTCCATCTCCTCGATCGTGGCCAGCATGCCAGGCATTACTTCGAAGGTGTATGAGGTCCGGAAATCTGTCAGGAATTGGGAGAAGATGTTTTGTCTGTCGAACATCTCGTTGTAGTAGCTGCTCGCGATCGGCGTGCCATACTCCATGACATACTGCCTGAACGAGACATCCGCCGTAAGAAGAGATGCCTCCGCATTCGCTATCTCAGAGACGACCACCAGATTCTCGTCGTAAAGGACCCTCATGTCGTTCCTCATCTGGTTCATCTCGGAGACCGAGATGTAGCTCACGACCAAGATCGGCACAAGCGACAGGGAGAGAATGATAGCCATCAACTTCGGCGTCAAAGGTACTCTCAATTACACCACCCTCGCAAGATCGATGCAAGAGTCCCAAATAATGGTCGGATCGCTCGAACCCAGAAGCTCTTGCATGGATATCAAAATTGGTACGGTGTATATAAAAATATGTCGTCCAGAGTCCGCTCTTAGATAACGGGGTCCCTGGACGCGCAAGAGTCGATTTGACTCTTACTGAGAAGAAATATCTACAGGACCGACAATAGACCGCCTGATGAAGCCCGACGAAGAGCAGTCATATGACCTCATCAGACGCCACCTGCTGAAGACCCGAGGGTTCGACATCAGCGGGTACTCTAAGCCGTTCCTCGGTCGTGCCGTACGAAAGCGTGTCGGGCGTTCAGGGTGCAAACACGCGCTGGAATACGTCGCTCTTCTGGAGAAGAGCGAGGATGAACTGACCGAGCTCATCGCGGCCCTGTCGGTGAATGTGACGGATTTCTTTCGTGACAGTGGAGCGTTCGAGACCTTGACAAAACGCGTGATTGGACCTCTGGTCTCCCACAAGATGGAACTTGGTTGGAGTGCGCTGAGAATATGGAGCGCAGGATGTGCCACCGGCCAGGAGACCTACACGATTGCGATATGCGTCGCCGAGGAGCTCAAGAAGAGCAGGGACGGCCACGACCTGGTCGTGAGGGTTCAAGGCACGGACCTCTCCAAGACTGCTTTGGACTTTGCTGCAAGGGGGATGTACAGCGAGGCGCAGGTCAAGGGTATACCGAAGGATATCCTCTCAGAGCACTTCATCGTGGACGATTCCGGCTACCAAGTATCCCCTGCCATTCGGCGGATGACGAGATTCTTACA
>JAEHCN010000109.1 GCA_020696395.1 Thermoplasmata archaeon
GGAAGAACGTGCTGACATTCCCAAGAGGTAGGGTCGAGGACGCGATCACGAGAATTCCGCATTACGGTACCTACGCCGCCAGGGACCCGAAGAACGATCTCGTTTTCGACGGAGAGCACCAGTACGCTCACTGTCTCGGCGGCAACCCACTCATGTTCGACCTAGAGACCGGGGAGTCGAGGAGGGCCACCCTGAAGGACGTCGAGGACACGGCCAAGATCATGGATGCGTTGCCCACATGTCATTCGATGGGCAACTTCGTCGTCGCGACCGATGTACCCCCCGAACTCCTGGTAATCAAGACGATGGAGGCCACGATGAAGAACTCCTCGAAGTGCATCTCGGGGTATGCGCTGAAGGTCGAGGAGGTCGACATCCTCCTCAAGATGTGGTCGGCCGTAGCCGGCGGACCCGAGGAGATAAGGAAGCGGCCGCTCTTCACCGTCTATGGCTCTCCCAGCAGCCCGCTCACATACGACGAGCATGCATCGGACGTAATGTCCCGCGGTGCGGAGTACGGAGTCCCCGTCGACATCATACCGTGTCCCATCACGGGAGGAACGGCACCGATAACCCTTTCGGGCGGACTCGCACAGCAGAACGCAGAGCTGCTCGGTGGCGTGATGCTCGTGCAGGCGGTCGATGACAAGCTGCCTATGCAGTATTCCGGAAGGTTGAGCATGCTCGACCTCAGGAGCGGAAACAACATATGGGGCGTCCCCGAGATGGCTCTAGCATCTGCAGCCACGGTACAGATCGCCCACAAGTACAACATGATAGCCGATGTCTACGGCGTCACGACGGACGCGAACATGTGGGACACGCAGATCGGCATAGAGAGGATGATGTCAGCGCTCGTTCCGGCCTTGGCCGGTGCCGACAGTCTGTCGGGCATCGGCGGTGGATGGGACAACGCCGGAAGCTACGAGATGCTCGTGATAGACGACGAGATCTACGAGAACGTGTTCAGGATCGTCAGAGGGATAGAGGTGGACGAGGGCCGGCTCGCGCTCGACGTGATAGACAAGGTCGGCCCGATGGGCAACTACCTCGCCCAGATGCACACGATGGACTACTTCAAGAAGGGAGAGATGAGAGTCTCACCGTTGTTCGACAAGCGCACCTCCGAGAGAGTGAGGAAAGAGGGAGTACGACCGCTGCATGTCACCGCGAAGGAAGTCGTGAAGAAGATACTCAAGGAGCACGAGGTCACCCCGCTCGACAGGGATGTCGAGCAAGAGATAGCTCGCATAGTCAAGGATGCGGAGAAAGAGTTGCTCGGGAAGGCGTGAGCCTCCCTGCAAGTCTGCTCCGGACATCAAGGCTCAAGTAATAAGGTGACTTTCGACGAAACGGGTGCGAGGTTGCGCTGTCCGAGCTGCGGGGGAACCAGCGATACCGATGGCAGCTTCTGCATATACTGCGGCACGAGGATGGTACTGCCAATCACTTCTCTCAGGGAGGACGACGTCAAGAGACTTCGCGAGGAGCTCGCACCGGTAGTCGACCGCAGGGACCGGACCGATTTACGGATATCCACTCTCTGGGTAGTCATTCCCTTCGTCGGCCTGATGATTGTGAGCGTTGCGATTGTCGCGGTGCTCTTTGCGGACGCATTCGCCAGGTTCGAGGGCGGAGCGTACGACCCAGACGATCCCTTCGTGATGTACTCAACGGGCGCCATGGCGTACATGGTTGGGCTCTCTGTGATGAACACCGGGCTCTATGTCATACTGGCATTGCTGACCTACAAACTCGTGGAAAGGCGCAACGAGCATTTCGCCCGGGAGCGCATGTTCCGGAACGCTATCATGTCGTTCTCCGAAAAGTCGGTTGGAGCGAGGTTTCGGTATTCAATCCCTGCAAACGCTGAGACGAAGCGCTCCCCGATCCTCTGGGCGGGGGTGATAGCAATCCCCGGCATCATTACGTTGGCAGGGATGGTGGCGACGATGGTCATCGGGTCGGCGGACGATTCGAATTTGGGCGCCTATGTCATGATCACGCTGGTTCTAGCCCCCGTGTCTCTGATGCTCCTCGTCGCTGAGTTCTACCTATTCTACTTCATGACGGCCGAGATGTCGAACCATCACAAGAGATGGATGGGATTCATCAGGGAAACGAAGGCGTTCTTGGGTAGAGCGGGCTACACCGCCGGAGGGCTCTCGGAACCTATGAGTCTTCCCGACCGGTCGATCGCACTCTATGTCATAGCCTCTGTGTTCACAGGCACCCTGTTCTTCTTCTACTGGTGGTACTCGATAGTGAAGGACGGCAACGAACACTTCAGGCATCACCGTTACTTCGAGGACCAGCTCATCGCGCTCCTGTCCACCCGCCCTGCCGAACCAGGGGATCGGAGCACATCGATCAGCTGGGCTTGATAGCCACGACCTTAGCGCTCGCGACCAGAGAGGACAGGTCAGATTTCTTCTCGTCCCGTGAGATGTATCCTCCCAGCTGCTCCTCTGAGAAGACATCCTTCCCGACGACCTGCACTTCGACAAACCCCGCGCGGGACATCGAGGCAAGGTATTCCTCTTCGAGCAACGCCCCAGAGACGCATGCAGACCATGCGGACATGTCGCCCAGGAGTTCCTCGGGTAGCTCTCTGAGAAGAACGATATCTGACACGGCGAGCCTCCCGCCGGGTCTGAGTATTCTGAATGCCTCCCCGAACACCTTATCCTTGTCGGGTGATAGGTTGATTACGCAATTGCTTATGACGACATCAACGATATTCGGCTCAAGTGGTATGTGCTCGATCTCTCCAAGTCTGAATTCCACGTTGTCGAAACCGTTCTCCTCGGCCGTTTTCCTCGCCCGGAATATCATCTCAGGAGTTGCGTCGATTCCGTAGACTTTGCCATCGGAACCTACCCTCTTCGCCGCCAGGAATACGTCGATACCGCCGCCGCTGCCTAGGTCGACGACGGTCATTCCGGGTTTGAGTCCTGCGATAGCCATCGGATTGCCGCAACCCGCGCTCGCAACCTGAGCTTCAGACGGGATTGAGACCAAGTCTGCAGACGAGTAGATGCTGCCGCACCTGCACATGTTCTCCGAATCCGACCCGCAGCACGAGCTGTCTCTGAGAGCGACGCGAGTGTACCTCTCCCTGACGGCTTTCCGCACATCATCCTCGGAGGGGGCGCCGCAGGAGCAACGACCCTCGACCTTGTCTTTAGTCATATGAGCCTCTTCCTGACAACGCCATTGGTCGACGCTACATATGAACATTGTCAGTGACATGTTCGGCGCTGAGATGGTCGGCCGCGAACGGTTCACCATTCCAGTAGGGAGAGTGTGAACACCACAGTGTCTTCCTTGTTGTCAACCTCGTCTATCCTGACTATCTTGCCCGTCGCACGTGCCAAGGCGGTAAGGAGGCATGAGCAACCTACGCAAGACATCTGCCTGCATGTGTCGGGCCACTCCTTCCTGATAGACCTGCAGGGATCAGCGAAACTGGAATACTCTACCCGCAGGATAGTCTTCCCATCCCTCTCCTTGAAGTGGAAGTCG
>JAEHCN010000110.1 GCA_020696395.1 Thermoplasmata archaeon
TGCATCCGCCAGATCCTTGCGCAGGATCGGATCCAGTATCTCAACCATATGGATACCCTTCGACTCAGATGGCCGTGAATCCGTCGGCCTTCTTCTTGTCCAGCTTCTTCACTACCTCGACGAGTAGCTTGATCGCGTTCTCCGCGTCTGATAAGCTAAGCATGCCTGCATGGGCATGTATGTGTCTCGTGGGCACTCCCACCACCAGGCTCGGGCATCCAGCATTCGATATGTGTACGATGCCCGCGTCGGTGCCTCCTCCAGCCATCTGTGAAAGCTGATACGGTATCTTTGCCTTCTTGGCAGTGTCCACCACGAAGTCTAGTAGCTCCTGGTTCGGTATCATCGATGAGTCGTATGTCGTGATTGCAGGTCCCAACCCCATCTTCGTGGGGGCTTCGTTGGGCTCTATCCCCGGGACATCGCCCGCAATGTCCACCTCTAGCGTCAGGCAGACATCCGGTTTGATGACATAAGCCGTCGTCCTCGCTCCGCGAAGGCCGACTTCCTCCTGGGTAGTCGCTGCGCCTACGACAGTGTTGGGATGGGGGATCCTCTTCTCCTTCAGCGTCCGCACGACCTCCGCCGCGATGAAAGTCCCGATTCGATCATCGAACGCCTTGCCGACCGCGATCACGTCGGACCCCTTCCTCTTCCCGTCCCGATAGACCTTCTTCTCAAACGTCGAGAAGCAGGAGTCTGGCATGACCGGGTTGCCTATACGGACGCCCATCGCATTCGCCTCCTCTTCATTGGAGGCACCGATGTCAATGAACATCTTCCCCTTCACGACTACCTTCGACCTCTCGTCCGCCGGTAGCAGGTGGGGCGGTTTGGCCGCGATTATTCCCGGTACCAATCCCTTCGCGGTTCTGATCTTCACTCTCTGTCCCAGAAGCACCTGGTCGAACCAGCCGCCAAGTGGGTTGAATGTAAGGTATCCGAGCTTGTTCACGGAGGAGACTATGAATCCGACCTCGTCGATGTGTCCGGGGAGAAGGATGACCGGCTTGTCCGATTTGCCCTTCTTCGTGAAGAGCAGAGAACCCAACCTGTCGGTGGATACCTTATCCGAGTACTTGGTCACGTAGTTCTTTACGATTCCCGCAGGCTCCTTCTCGAACCCAGAGGGTCCGAAGCTGTTCAACAACTCCTCAAGGAATGCCAGGCTCTTCTTGTCTAACACAACAAACTCCCCTTGCTCGACAAATCAGGGTTGAAATAGATAACTCTTCCTATCTGCCTCGCTTGAAGCTGGATAAACTTCATTATGGCCCTGGTGAATCGCTAAGGCAACGGCGAGCTTTCTACGGGGTGCACTCACACGAAGCGAATCACTCATCTTATCTCAGGCATGGCGGTCGGAGCGATCGTCTCGTTCCTCGCAGGAACCGGCTATTTGGAGATGATCCTCGTGGGCGGACTGTTCGGCGTGCTTCCCGACTTCGATGTCGCGCTCACTCCGTTATGGACTCGAGCGCACAGGTCTGTGGCGTCGCACAGTCTGATGGCAGCGGTCTGCGCCGCAGCCGCTTGGTACGTAATCGTTGCGGTGGTGTTATCCGAGTTTGACTTCTTCGAGGATCAGGACTCTGTCATGGCCTCCTCGGTCACGGTTCTTCTGGCGACCTTCCTTCACGCGGCAGAGGATTCACTGACGAAACAAGGCTGCAGACTCCTCTTCCCGTTGTCTAGGAGGAGGTTTAGAGGTCCCGTGAGGTATGATGACCTCGCCACTAACGCTTCACTTTCGGTTCTGGCCCTCGCTGCGATTCTGTGCTGCTCCGGCCCGCATCTATGGCCGTTGTAGCTGTTCACGTGCGGCCGCCGAGGCAGGTTGGCGAAGAAGACCGTATGGTGATCATGCCCATCCGTTCATTTCGCGCGAAGACCGTGCGTCTTCACTTCGAGGGCGATGGTATCCAGCAACTTACGGAGTCGTCGTCCCTTGCCGTCAAATTCGTCACGGCCAATCGAGGAAGCCTCGGGACACAGTTCGTCGACCACCACTTCTCCATCGACTGACATATTTACCGGGTAGATGACGCAGCCTAAGGGCCTACGTGAGTACTCCCTGCATCGTTTCTTCTCATGGTCATAGAAGAAGCAGTATTCCCCAGTGTTGCGTAGTCTGGGTATGCCATCGGCGCCGCGATGCACGAAATCCGCTCGCTCATAGCCCCTTCGTTCAAGTCGCGCTATGTCCGCCTTGCACAGCTCCATCTCCGTATCGCGGCAACACTTCTCGCAATGAGAACAGCGCATCCAACCTACGAGGTCGGCGGGATAGTTAAAAGCTTGGGACAGGCCATTATCCCAAACGAGAACCTCTTCGGATTGACACCGGTGAAGCATCTATCCGGCTACGCGTAGTGACCTATAAATTCGGGCAATCCCGCGCGATGACCAGTAAGGCGGAAGTTGGATTCAATCAGCGAGGAATTGCCCTGCACCAGACCCCTTTCTATCCTAGCTCTGCAAACGGCATACAGCGCCTATCCTAGAGTATTCTGCCTCGTTATCTCTGCTACGATGATGTGAACAGCAACCAATAATAGGGTGAACGGCAATGGATTGGGGCCCTAAGGGCACGTGGGTGGAAGGTGATCGTATGAGGGTACTCCTCTCAACCCCTCCTGGAAAGACGGCCGAACTGTGGCCCCCCCTAGGTCTGCTTTACATAGCCTCGTCCTGCATGAAGAGGCGCAACCATGAGGTCAAGGTCATCGATGCTTTCTGTGAGAACCTAACGGAGGACGAATTGGCGCTTCGCGTCGCACGCGAAAGGCCCGATGTGTTCGGCATGAGCTGCTCGACCCACACCTTCCTCGACACGATCAGCGTGCTGAAGCGGGTTCATGATACGATTCCTGAGACCATCATCGTACTCGGTGGATTCCATGCCACGTTCGCCTGGGAGCGGATACTGAAAGCGTACCCGTTCGTGGATTATCTGTTTAAAGGCGAGGGGGAGAACTCATTTCCTGAGCTGCTTGACTGCCTAGAGAGGGGGATATCACCATCTGGGGTGGATGGCCTATGCTACATCGATGGTGGCAGAATCGTGAGCAATCCCGAGGTCGCGATAGAAGACCTCGACTCTCTACCGTTCCCTGATAGAAGCCTTGTGCAGAATGTGGAGTATGGCTATTTTCACAAGAACATCAGACTCACCTTCGGCAAGTTCACAACAATCTCCAGCTCTCGCGGATGTCCGTTTAAGTGCTCGTATTGCTCATGCGCGACGTTCTCGAAACGCAGATGGAGGGCGCGCAGTCCAGAGAACGTCGTTGACGAGCTGGAGATGCTTCAATCCGAAGGATACGAGTGCTGCGTCTTTGTCGACGACAACCTGACACTCAGTGGGGACCGGGTCGAGAAGATGTGCGATTTGATCCGAGAAAGACGCATCAGGATGAGATTCTACTGCGAAGGCCGTGTGGACGAGGCTTCACCTTCG
>JAEHCN010000054.1 GCA_020696395.1 Thermoplasmata archaeon
GTTCCGGCGATCACCACGCCCTCGACGTTGCCAGCGATCATGTCGAAATGCTCAGGCTCGAAGCCCGGGTAGAAGTGTAGCATGCTGACCTTAGAATTCATCTTCGCCCTGACCTCGACCGGGCCAGACACGCGCCTCGAGTATTCGGAGGCGTAGACTATCTCGCCTCCTTCGATGTATGCTATCGGCTCGACATTGACGCTCCTGAACGCATCTCGTCTCGACGCGTGCAGTTTCCGAACCTTCGTACCTCTGTGGACGACGCAGCTCGTGTCCGATACGCTGCCGTGCATCGCGACCACGACCTCGCCGATGTCACTCTCGACGCAGATACGCGCAGCCGCAAGGAGGTTCATGGTGGCGTCGGAGGACGGCCGGTCGGACGAGCGTTGGGAACCGACGCACACGACTGGCCCTGTGAGACTTTTAAGCATGAACGACAGAGCGGCGGAGGTGAACCCCATCGTGTCCGTGCCGTGGGGGATGATCACACCAGAGGCTCCGCGGTTTAGCTCGTCCGCCGCAGCTTCTGCCAGCTCCTGCCAGTGCGAGACCTCCATGTTCTCGCTGTATATCGAGCAAATCACCCTGGCCTTCACGTCGCAAAGATCCATCAGCTCCGGAACCGAGAACACCAGCTCCTCAGCGGACTTGGCGGGATGCACTGCCCCGGTCCGATAGTCCACATATGATGCGATCGTCCCACCCGTCCCGAGGAACGACACGTTCTTCTTCTCCGAATCGGGAGGCATGACACGCTTGACGGACGACTTGGCCAACTTCTTGGATAGGAGCTTCACGGAAGCCCCTTTCTCGACGGACAGGCCGACATTGTATCCGCTGGTGAGTTTGAGCGTGATTATATCGTGGCCGCTGAAGTCGTGGTGAGGCATCAGCGTTCCCTGGTGGGCCTGCCTGCCCAGAGCGACCTCGATCTCGTCACCGACATCGACTCCCGCCTCCGACAACAGTTGGCCGGCTCGGCCAGGATACCTCATGCTGCGGTAGATGGGATTTGTCGCATTAAATGATTTGCTGGCACTAGCGGACATCGTCCTTCAAGACCGATTCTAGAAGAGGATGGAACAACATACTTAAGATGTGACCTTGATGCACCGGCCGGGAGCGTAGAATGAAGATACTGGCTGTTGGAGGCGGGGGAAGGGAGCACGCGATCGTCGAGGCGTTGGCGCGCTCCGGCGCGGACATCTACGCCTGCATGAAGAACAACAACCCCGGCATCGCCAAGAGGGCGAAGGACTGCCTCCTGGCGGAGGAGACCGACGTCCCGAAGGTGGTCGACTATGCGATAGCGAAGGGTGTTACCTTGGCGGTCATCGGACCGGAGGCTCCTCTCGAGGTTGGCATAGCCGACAAACTGGAGGCTGCGGGGATACCAACCGCGAGTCCAACGGCGGCTGCCGCCAGGATAGAGACATCAAAGAGTTTCGCCCGTGGCCTCATGGAGGAGCGCCGCATGAAAGGCCGGGCCAGGTTCGTAGTCGCCGACGACATGGCCGCGGCAGGCAGAGCCATCGATGAACTTGGAGAGAACGTGGTAGTCAAACCCACTGGATTGACCGGCGGAAAGGGGGCGAAGGTGTTCGGCGAGCATCTGATGTCCAGACAGGATATACTCACATACGCCGGAGAGATATTCGATAAGAGGATAGGCGGGAGCGCACAGCTGGTCATCGAGGAGAAGCTGGTGGGCGAGGAGTTCACACTGCAGGCTTTCTGCGACGGGTCGAGATTGGCCCCCATGCCGGCCGTCCAGGACCACAAACGCGCGTTCGAGGGGGACACTGGCCCTAACACCGGAGGCATGGGATCATATTCACAGGCAGATGGTCTTCTCCCATTCCTGAGGAGGAGCGATTACGATGACGCCGTCGACATCATGCGCAAAGTCGTCGAGGCCCTGAGGGAGATGGGGATGGAATACAAGGGCACCCTCTATGGCCAGTTCATGCTCACAAAGGAAGGGCCGAAGGTCGTCGAGTTCAACGCGAGGTTCGGAGATCCGGAAGCGATGAACGTCCTGTCAATACTCGATAGCGACTTCGCAGACATATGCGAGAAGATGGCCGGTGGAGGCATATCCCCCAAGGATGCTGGTTTCGCGTCCAAATCGACCGTGTGCAAGTACATCGTCCCCGAGGGTTACGGCACGAAGCCTATGGCCGGTGAGGAGATACGCATCGATGAGACCGCGATCGCGGAGGAGGGGGCCGTGCTCTACTACGCTAACGTGAACGAGAAGGATGGGAGGCTCTACACGACCACGTCTAGATCGGCAGGTGTAGTCGGAGTCGCCGACGGAGTCGAAGATGCCGAGGCCATCGCGGAGAACGCCATCCGGCATGTTTCCGGGAGGATAGCGGTCCGACACGACATCGGCAAGAAGGATGTCCTCGACGCCAAGGTTCGCCACATGCACGAAGTAAGGGAGGGTAGCACATGAACAACCTCGACGCAGTCATCGCTAAGATCGAGACCGAACTCGATGAGAAGGATCAGATAAGGGAGATAGCGCTCAAATCCTCGAGAGCGATTGTGCGCCTCTCCGGTTCCGTACTGAAGGGGCTCCACAGACGGGAGGACGTTAAGAGTCAGCTAGCCGACCTGAAGGACGAGGCTTCCAGGCTATCCAGCCTCCTCGGGGAGCACCCAGACCTCACGCGGACGGGATATGTGGAGAGCGCCTTTCAAGAGTACGCGGAGGTGGGGATAGTGATGTCGATCCTCGAGAGGGACGACGTGCCCATGCTGGAGGAGCTAGGGGTCAGCAGCGCTCCGTACCTGCTCGGCCTCGGGGACGTCGTCGGCGAGCTGAGGAGGTTCGCCCTAGAGGAGCTCAGGAGGGGGAACGCCGACCAGGCGAGTCATTTCCTCGACAGGATGGAGGACATCTACCACGCGCTGATACGGTTCGACTATCCCGACGCCATCGCCGCGGTCAAGCACAAACAGGACGTCGCGCGCAGCCTCCTGGAGAAGACCAGAGGGGACGTCGCCGTAGCCGTCAGCACACGACGCCTGCACGACAAGCTAGAATGCCTGCTCGGCAAGGCTGACAAAGGCTGACGGACCGATCACGAAAAGTGCTTCTTCAGTACCGACTCTATGTTGGCCCTCGGATGTGCACCCGTGAGCCGCTCGACCTGCTGTCCATCCTTGAAGAATATCAGCGTCGGGATGCTGTGGATGCTCAGTGACATCGCGGTCTTCGGCGCCTGGTCGGTGTTCAGCTTGGCGAACGTGACCTTTCCGCCGTAGTCCTTCGCGAGGGCCTCGAACGTCGGTGCGACCATCTTGCACGGGCCGCACCACGGCGCCCAACAATCAATCACAAGCTTGGGCGAACTCTCGACCGTCTTCTCGAAGTCCGCATCTGATAGGTTGACAATGTTCTCGGACAAGGCAATCGCTCCCTGACGGACTTCTGGAGAAGACTGAATCATATTTTAGACTATCCCCGTCCTCGGGCTCACTCTCAGAGGGACTGTCACTTCTTCTTACGTGCTGGCTTCTGCAGGTATGTGAGGAACACGAACACGAACATGATTATGACCCCGAGCGTTAGCACCGCCCCGATCGGGTTGCTCTCCTCACCGATGTAGACCGTCATGGTATAGATATTGTTCCCGCTGCTGAACTCCACCAAATCGTCAGCGTCGTCCAGCACTACCATCACCGTGTGCTCGCCGTTGTCCACATTGAGCCAGGTCCAGTTGTACGTCAGCTCCTTACTCAAGCCGGCAGGGATGTCGAACACCCGCTTGCCGAGGTATATGTCGTCGACATAGAACTTCGCTGTCACGTTCTTTGCCTCGACCGACCCCACGTTGTACACGGTGGCCCTTAGGATGATCGGGTCTACGACCTTGATATCGAACTCTCTCGCTTTGTCGACTTCATCTCCGGTTACAGGGTCCTTCGATGTCACATTGAGCTTCACCTTGATCGTCTGGCCAGCCTCGCCAGGCATAGTCAGGTTGAACCTGAACACGCCACTGCTCGACGAGCCCGTGGAGGGCGACACGGACGAGCCGGTCTCGTTATCGGCCACTATCTCAGCCTTGTACGTGAAGTTGCCTCCGACGTCTCCAGCGGGGCCTCCGCTCACCGTCAGAGTGCACGGGACCTTCTCGAGCTTCGCGGCGAACCCAGGCCCATCGAACTGCAGCGACACGTCGCTGTACGCGCTTGCGTTCTGCGTGGACGGAATGGCCAAGAGCGTTGGCAAGGCGAACGCCAGTATCAGAAGTGCGGACACAACGCCACGCCCGCTGAGATGCCAGCTCGTCTTCATGCTTTCTCACCCCGCTTCTTCCACAGGCCACCGAGGCCCTTCTTGCGCCTAAGGATGAAGAACGTGCCCACGAGTCCTACGATGGTCAGGACGAGCCCGATGTTCAAGTACGTGTTTGAGGCATCATACACATACGAAACATCGTCGCGCTCGACCTCCAGGCCTCCAGGACCGATGCTGACATCAGGCAGGAGTATCGGGACCGAGGCCAGTGTCGCCTGGCCGGGATCTTCGACCGACCAGACGGTCACCGTCGCCTCTGAAGTTGGGTCCGGGTCGGTCCTTATCGCGGTGTACTCGACATACAGGTCCATCGTGCCCTGCATCTCGATGGTCATCTCCTCGACCTCGTCGTCGGAATCGACATAGACCAGGCGGGCGTCCCATCCGTGATCGTTAAGTGTCGCGGTGTTGGATATCTCTATCCCGAACTCGGCCTTCGTGTTACCTGAGTTGAGGACGGTGAACTTCGTACTCGTCGTGGACGAGGATACGGCACCACCTTCCTCGGAGACCGTCAAGTTCGCGCTGTAGAAAGGCTGGACCTTGACGATCAGCTGCAGGTCCGCCCTCGCGGCCGAGGACGACTGCGACCGGACCAGAACCGGCACGGACGTGTTGCCCGCAGGGGCGGTGTCCAGGACGGTCACATGCGCAACGACCGTGGCCGTGTTGCCGTTCGTGCCGAAATCGATGAACTGCGTTTCGGGGGTGAACTCGACCTCGAACTCAGTGCCTGTGTAGGAGCACTGGTAATCGTCACCAATGTTCCCAGTGTTCTCAACAGTGAACGAGTAGATCACCGTCTCGCCCACAGCCGCTGGAAGCGCGACCGACGCGTCCCATGAGGCGGTGACCGACCTGGTGGTCTGTCGGTCGAGCACGAGGTCGACCGACGCGTCGAACGCACCGACCTCGACTGGAATCGCCGCAGAGTATCCTATCGTCGTGCTCGCCTCGATCCTCTCGAGCTCTGAGGAGAGAACATACGATCCAGATGGCACGAGCGATGTGAAGTAACCCTGTGCGTCCGACACGGATTCCATCATCGCACCATCCGAGGAAATCTTGACCGTCGTCGGGATGCCCTCGCCCGATGCGGTCACTCTGCCTGAGAGATATTTCCCCTCCGACAGAGTGATATCCATCGCCTTGGGGCTGTTTCTCACCAGGTCCACGGTTCCCAGGAATACCCGCTTGTCCTGGAGACGCTTGACGAGGACCGTGTACTCTCCCGGCTGCACCTGTGCGGAAAAGCATCCCGACGGATCGGTGTGCACAGTGACGCTGAGGCCGTACTTGGTGTTCGGCGTGAGCACGATCTGCGCCTGGGTAGGCAGGCCGTCCGGCCCAAGGACCGTGCCGCTGAAGGTCGTGTTATCGAGACGCATCTCGAGATGTGGTGTCAGAGCGATATCTGAAGATATCACGCTTACCAGCTCGGAAGAGGCGTACTCGACATACAACGTGCGGGTGTCCACCGAGGCGGTCTCTTCGAGGAGGAACGAAATCTCGTAGTCACCTGCTGGAATCTCCAGGTTGAACTTGCCTGCCACGGTCGACTCCGTCGTGACCTGCGCGCCGCCTGCAGCGGTCGCGGTGACCATCACCGTATCCGTTGCGGGAGCCGAGCCGACTTGGGCGACGCCCGAAACGTTGTATGCTTTCGACAGCATCATGTCGAACTGTCTGGAATCGAACGAAACATCGACCTGCTGCATACCCACGAAGAGTGATTCCCCCGTCATGCCCGAGGCATGGATTTGGTAGGTCTCTGGTCGCACCCAAGCGGAGTACGAGAATAGCGTGACCTCAACCGTGACATCCTCAGGCCCGCGGATGGATACTGAAATGTCGTCCGCCGCGCCAAACACATTCCCGTGAACCTCTACCCTCGCGACCGTGGAGATGTCCAGTACGAGCGTTTCGCCCGACGGGGATATGACCTCCTCGGATTCGTGCTGAAGCCTCACGCCTGGTATGAGTCCGTATCCCTGGTCTATCACGACCGTGTACACGGACGGCGGTATCGACGCGGTGAAATAGCCGTCAGTTCCGGTCTCGACCGTTATGGACTCAAGGGTGAACAGTCTCGGCTGGAAGATGATCTGGACGCCGCGCACTCCCAGGCCGTCGGCCGTTACGCGCCCGGTCACCGTTACTGAGTCGGGCTCGGCGAACAGCGTCACGTTCTTCACCTCGTCCCCGAAGAGCGCAGGTAATGTCCAGGACGAATACCCTGGCTCCCCGAGTGACACATATATCCGCTTGCCCTCGAGGACCATCATCCTGTAGAGTGCGTCCCCACCCGATCTGAAGTGGTAGGTCCGTCCGTAGATGTCGGTAGCGTGCATCAGGGTGTAGGGGCTCATCTCGTCCGCGCCCATCGAGCCCGAGCTGTCCTCATCCGTCCATAGATAGCCGGACGCGATCACCGCGTCCTCGGAGTAGAGCCTCAGATCTGTGATGTCCTTGTCGACCGTCAAGCTGCCGGAGTACGCTCCTTTGCCCGCGATGGCCCAGTACATGACTTCGTAGGTTCCTGCCGGGAGACGACCTTCCAACTCGCCCAGGCTGTTGGTCATTAACGTGACCCTCGTGCCGTCATCGGCGACGAATATCACTGGCGTCTCCTTCACCAGACTTCCGGTCGGCGTCCTACAGCTTATCTTGACCACAAACGCCTGCTCGAGGGCGGCTGTCCCGGAGACACTGCTCTGAGAGTAAGTGTCAAGCGATACGAACCCAGCGTAGTCGATGTAGCCAGTCGGGTAGACCGAGTAGAGCGTCCAGTACCCCTTGGGTACCTCCACCTCGACCCATCCGTACTTGTCGGCCAGACCGGACAGGCTGTCCGGCGAGTAGTACTCGTTGGTCAAGCCGTAAGGAGCATATGCCACCGGACTGCCGTCCAGAGTGACCCTGACCTTGATGGTGGTCCTCTCGAACGCCACATAGTCGTTCGTGATGGTCCCGCCACCCCTCAATGAGACGGTCTCCTCGAACAGTATCCAGTCGGGATCGTCCGTCTCCAGGACGTAGGCACCGGGGATGATATTGGGGAACGAGAAGCCGCCCGTGGAGTTAGTGACCGTCGAGAGTTCGCAGTCCTTGCCGGCGACGGGCATCCTTAGATGGACGTCGATACCCGCCAGGGGCGTTCCATCAGGAGTGGTCATGTTTCCGGTCATGGCCCCTGGCTCGACAGGCAGATTCGCCATACTGTCTGAGCCAGATGTGACATTGAACTCCTCAGATATCAGCATCTTCAGCCCCGTCAGCTCCGCATAGACGGTGTACTGCCCCGGTGGCAGGGCGATGCTGAAGTACCCTTCCGAAAGTTCCGCGGAGCGCTCGACACCGTTGAGGTTGTCCCTCGCGTAGACGATGCCTTCCTCGAACGGTTCATCGCTCGTGGTCGTGTAGTTGCCGTCGAGGTCGACGTCCCAGAACACGTCCCCGCTGATGCCGCCGCTGGGCACCACGCAGTCCTTGGTGATCATGTAATCGTACACGCCGTCCAGGTCCAGGTCCTGCTTGACCCTCATCGACTGGTCGTCTGTGACATTGACCTCGAACGTCCCCATCACCTTGCTGCCCTGTAGCTGTATGCTGTATGCGGGGCCACCGGACGATACCACGAGTGATAGGTTCCCGAACGGCGCCAGGAGGGAATATCTCCCATCGGCATCTGTGAAGACCGTGTCGTGCGGAATCCCGTACTCGTCGAGAACCGTCATCCGCGCACCTGCGACGATCGAGCCGTCCTCGGTCGTGACTGTGCCGTTCAAGTATGCGCCGTGATAGTACTTCAGGAAGACAGTGCCGTAGTGGTACAGCGATCTGGCGCTCACATCGATCATACCATCCATCTCGCCGGCCTGGATACGTTCCGCCAGATTGAGCGCCTCTTCGTAGCTGACCGCCTCCCACGCATCCTGATGCAGCTGGATCTCGTCGGACGGGTACGGATTGTAGTACGCCGTTCTGTAGACCACCTTGAAGTGAGTCATATTCCAGCCGGGCATGGGCTGCTGAGAGCTTACCGCTCCCGAATCGCCTGGAAGGCCGCTGTTCTCGGCGCCGATATCGGCCCCGCTGAACCCGCACATCGCCCGATAGAACATGCTGTCGTAGAACATATCCTTGTACTCTATCGTGTAATCGACGATGTTCATCTCCGGCGTTACCATGTTGAGGCTGAAGGTGGAGCCCGACTCGGTGACGGCCTTAATCTCGAAGAAGTCGATAGGGACGGAGCCGACTACGCGTCTGTCCGAAAGCTTCGCAGGGGCATAGAATATGCCCGTGCTCATCGCCGAGTACGGGAACATCCTCGAGTCGACATTGAAGTAGCGTATCTCCCAGCCGAGGAACTCGCACAGGTCGTCGTAGAACGATACCAGGTGCTCGACGCCTATCGCTGCGAGCGCCTCCCGGCCAGCGACGATGCGCGCGTTGACATCGCCCATGTCGCTTTCCATGGGCCCGTAGCGGTCAGGGTCGCTGAGCACCTCGTCGACGATGTCCTGTCCAGGCCCGGTTAGGATGTGATGCATCTCACTGCTCGAGATGCCATACTCGTCGAAAAGGCCGATGATGCCGGCCATCTTGGCCTCGTCCGTGCGGTATGCTCTCTGAAGCAGACGGAAGGCGAACAGCGCGATTGTATCCTCCTCAGACTGCGCCATGATGGCGTTACCAGTCAGCTGATAGCCGTTCTGGAAGTTGTCCGCGACGGTCGGGTGCGCCCCCTCCTGAACCGCCTCGAAACCGTAGTCCCACCAGGCGACATAGGCGGGACGGCTGGTCTCCGGGTAGACATCCGCGTCCTGCTCGGCGAACCAGTCCCATGCAGCAGGGTAGTATTGGGTAGGGAGGGGCAGCGAGTATCCGAACGCGCCGAGGTACCAGTTCGAGCCGTTGTATGTGTCGTATCCAGCGGGTCGCATGAACTCGGGCATGCTGTTGTATATCTGCTTGTCGTACGAGCGCTTCGTCTCCGACGGTATACCCGCATCCACGCTGAACCACACGTTCGGTGTCACGATGAAGAATGCAAGGAACAGGGCGCCCACTATGTGACGTATCTTTATGCTCTTCCTGAACACCTGTCTGAACGACCCGCTTGCACCCTTGAGCGCCTTCCTGACGCTGTTGAAGTCAAGTTTGTCCACGATGATCATCAGGATCCAGCCGGCGGCGAGGGCGAACGCGGGGGCGGCGTTGAACATGAACCTGCCCGCGGATATCGCCATGAATATGGCCGCTGAGAGCCAGGCTACGATGAATATGTATCCGGCCGACGTCTGCTTGGGTATCTTCAGCAGGGCAATGATGAGTCCGATGAGCGAGAGGAAGAACGTAACCATGCCAAACGACATCGCAAGCTCGCTGAACTTCGGCGCGCGGGCCTCGGCAATCGTGGAGTACAGCTTGTTCTGGACGAAATAACCCTGGCCGGAGAGGATTGCCTCGGCGAGCTCGGGGTAAACGGCCATGATACCGAACAGGCCGACCACCAGTATCATGCCAATCGCGGGGAGTGACATCGTCCACGGGTAGTCCCTCGACATTACGAACAGAAGCGCGAAGAACAACGCTGCGAGGAACAGATACACGGGCACGTCGAACCGGACCGCGACCAGCGACTGCTCGAAGTAGACCGGGAAGGCGAGCAGGAACCCGAAGGCCATGCATATCGAGACCAGGATGGTAGCGCTGGTCGAGTCTATGTCCTTGAACCGATTGAGGAGGATCTGAAGCAGGAGATAGGCCAGTATGAGCACCGCGACATATGCGAATCCAACCCACGCCATGATAACGCATCCGAACGCGACTCCTGCCAATAGAGAATACAGGATCGGTGTCCTACTCTGCGAGAAATAGGTCTTCATGCCGACCTTTATGCTCGCGAGGCTCCTCCAGCTCTCGACCCAACGTATGTGCTGCTGCGTCTTGATCGACTTGAGAAGGAAGTAGAACGTGAGGACTATGAAGAACAATATGAAGGCGTCGTGATCTGCGTTGGAGAGAACGCTGCGCTGCACGTGTGTGGGCATGACCGCAAGCAGGAACGCCGATATCAGGCCCGCTCTCCTCCCGAAGGTCTCCTTGCCGAGCAGGTAGACTGGCACAACGGTCAGCGCGCCCCAGAAGGCCGTCGACCAAATGAACATGAATCCGATGGAGTCGCTGACCGAGTCGAACATGTCCGCTGCTATGACCGCTGGCACGGCCACGGACATGCTGTAGAACGGTGGTCTGGGATTCCTCAGGCCGTCCGGGAAGTTGATCAGGTAATCCCAATACAGCGAATCGCCTGTCTCGACACTGTAATCTATGATTCTCCGCCAGTAGTACGAGTCCGACCCCCCGGAGACAATGTAGTCGTTGTCCGCGGAGAGATCGTACGCGAAGTACGAGCGGAGAAACAGGGCGAGCATGAATATCAGGACTAGCATAGCTAGGACTGACCAACTCGCCCTGAACCATTTACCGAACCCGGTAGGCGCTTCCCCCCCGCGAAAAAGCCTGGATAGAAGCGGCCTAGGAGGATCATCCCTTGTCTCAGCCAACGACTCGTCCACCTAGCGATAGCAGCCCACCGATACCGAGAGGGCTATATATACGTTATCGGAAAGGGCGGGCGAGGACCGAAGGCTCAGATTATACATCTGGCATGTCGGCCGTAGGAGTGTCGCAAGCCGCATCGCCCGTTCGCGTCCTCAGAGAGCGACCCGAGCCTCTTCGGACAGCACCCTTGCAGCCTCGCGAGGGGCCTCGGCCTGATATATCGACCGGCCGACTATGACGTAAGTGGCACCAGCCCTCAGCGTTTCGGATGCCTTCCCGCCCTGTGAGCCCACGCCTGGACTTATGATCTCGAGGTCGCCTATCACGCCCCTCAGCTCGGCGACGCGCTCCGGCCGGGTAGCCGGGGCCACTATACCCCTCGCGCCGACTTCTTTGGCCAGAAGTGCCAGCTTCTCGGCGACCGGTGCGGTGAACTCCTGTCCACCCGGATGGCTCATCTCCGTGACCACGAAAACCTGTCCCTTGGCAGCGTCGACGCACGCTTTGACAGAGTCGGCGCCCGCGAACCCGTGGCATATCACCGCCTCGGCGCCGCGAGCCATGGTCTGCTCGACGATCAGACGGTTGGTGTTCGGTATGTCGGCTATCTTCATGTCACAGATGACGGGCCTGAGCCTGGCCATCTCGGTTATGATGTCAGGACCGGCCCCCAATATCAACGGCCAGTTTATCTTGATCGCATCCACATGGTCGCGCACTGCCTCAGCGACCCGATTCGCCTCCTCTCTGGACGTCACGTCCAGCGCCAGAATCACACCATTTCTCCTCTCCATGGCGTGACCCATCGTCCGAGGAAGTTCTTAGCCTTTTGCGTCGGGTCCGCGAACGACGGTTTATTATCGTCCCATAGATACTGTTCGTGCGTGACTCGTGTCTCCAGGATGAAGAAGGGGGCGGCTTACACGGGGAGGTTGCCCGATGGCTGCGTCCTTTGCGAGAAGGGAGCCAAGCTCGTGCTGCTCGTCACCGGCAGGTGCGCCCGAAGGTGCGTCTACTGCCCCCTCTCGCTCCATAAGAAGGGGAAGGACGTGTTCTTCGCGAACGAGATGAAGATCGAGCGTGCGTCACAGGCGGTGAAGGAGGCGGAGCTGATGGATGCCCTGGGCACGGGCATCACAGGGGGCGAACCTCTGGCGAGCGTCGACCGTACGGTCAACGCCATCAGGGTGCTGAAGAAGGCTTTCGGGGAGGGGCACCACATACACCTCTACACCTCCACCACGGACCCACGACCGATAAAGCGAG
>JAEHCN010000111.1 GCA_020696395.1 Thermoplasmata archaeon
ACTCTCCAACTTCGAGAGCCTTGCCGCGGCCGTCAACACCCGGGCAGCGGAGATCGAGGACATGTATGTCTCAGCGAAGAATCCCCGGCAGAAGGCTAAGGCGGTGGAACTTGCGGACGAGCTGAATCGCGCGATAATCGACGCCAGGAGGATATTCATCCCGTGGTCGATGGGCGAGGGGGGTATGATGGCTTCTTGGGAGCCAATGCTCCGACCGCATCAGCACGCGACCGACTATATGGCCGTGTCATCGGCTACTCATCATCTCGAGAGTGGCGACGCCAACGGTGCGATCACCGCACTTGCGGGTGTCCGTAGCATGGAATGGGGAATCTACTGCAGCAGAGAGGCGTACCTCGACGTCTACGGGCAGATGATGTACTGTGAGATGTACTGGGGCGGTGATTTCCACCAGGCACAGGACTATATCGACATCCAAGGCGTCTACCTGGGCTTGAAGGACGACTCTATGTCCATGGAGGAGGCGGCGGAACAGCTCCGCTTGGTCATTGATGATCTGCTGGTGCCGTGGCTCGTTGAGGATGTGCTCTCTCTCGAGCGGGAATGGACGAACGCCGCTGAGCCCCTGGAAGCGATCCTGCAGTGAGGCGCCCGAAAAGCACCCTCCGACTGTCATGGCGGTCGGAGGGCTCTGAATATTTTCTTTGTCGGCGCGTTGTGCGTGTTATGGGGTCGGCTCGCTGGGAAAAATGCTTAGGATGCGGAAGCGTTCATCCTCCTCGGCCGCACAGCCGCGGAAAAGAGCTATTGAGTGTTCACTATGAGCGAGGCGAGCGCAATAGGGAAGACGAAGGGAGCGCCGGCAACGGTTCAGTCCATCGCAGATGACCTGTCAGCCCTGGGCGTATCCCCTGGGACGATTCTGCTAGTTCATTCTTCCCTCAGCTCGTTGGGATGGGTTTGTGGCGGCGCCGTCAGCGTCGTGTTGGCCCTTGAGAAGGCACTTGGCTCCGAGGGAACCCTGGTCATGCCTACTCATTCTGGCGATCTGTCTGAACCGTCTCGCTGGCGAAACCCTCCTATCCCCGAATCTTGGTGGGAGGTCGTTCGACGAGGAATGCCCGCGTACGATGCCGATATGACTCCCTCGCGAGGCGTGGGGGTCGTCCCCGAGTGTTTCCGGAAACAGAGAGGAACTGTGCGAAGCTCTCACCCCTCAGTATCATTTGCAGCTCGAGGGCCAAAGGCCAAGGCGTTGACCGCAGGCGATGCCCTTGATTTCCCGACAGGCGACGGATCGTTATTGGCCAGACTGTACGATATGGACGGTTGGGTGCTTCTTTTGGGTGCGGACTTCCAGTGCGCCACGTCACTGCACCTGGCGGAGTATCGGGCGAAATACGCGAGCAGAAAAGTCATCAGATGCGGAGCTCCTGTCTTCGTCGATGGTGAGAGAAGATGGGTCGAGTTCGACGATATTGAAGACGATGATTCGGATTTCCCTCAAATAGAAGCGAGCTTCGTTGGGACGGCCGGCCACGTCCACTCCGGTCGCGTTGCCGGCGGAACGGCGATGCTGATGTCGCAGAGATTGCTGGTCGACCACGCCACGAAGTGGATGGAGGAGAACCGCAAGTAGCGATTCTCTGGCTCTGGCGCGGCGGGAACAGCGCCCGTGTGGGCTAGGAATCGAGCCATGGTTGAATCGAGGCCTCTGGCGTTCTTCAATCAGAGGGTTCTTACATCGGGATATGGACCTTTTCATCGCCCTTCCTCGTGGGAGACGAGATTAAGGCTGGCAAGTAAGTAGTCCTTCGGCGGACCCGTTCCTATCCCGGCGTTGCCGCTCATTCGGAGCCGGTTGCCTGGCATGACGAGGACGGACTTGTCCTTCCTCAAACGGGCCCCGAATCACTTGCTCCCGCAGCGTTTCGGTCGAATGAATCTGAGGCGTGTTGTGCGTATCTGTCCCTCACGAGTCAGTAACAAAGATATAGCGGCTCCGGGATACACTTGAAAGTCGTGCCTCGGGGGGACTCTTAGCCATGGTTAGCAGGAAACTTATCTCGGGATTGTCTCTGATTATTGTGATCGCAATGATTGGCCCTTCCTTATGCTGCGATGCCACAGTCGCGGTAGAGCCGGAAGAGGCCGTGCCTGAGTATAATCTGTATTTCGGCGACCTGCACTCGCATACATCCTACTCGGATGGCGTGCTTATGCCGGATGATGCCTTTGAAGCAGGAGAGTCTGCAGGTGCGGACTTTCTGGCAGTAACCGACCACCAGCATGAGCTGACAGACAGAGAGTGGGCTGACATACTCCGCTCTGCCGAGGAGCACACCGAGGACAATAAGTTCGTCGCCATGGCCGGGTACGAGTACTATCTGCGTGGCATAAACGAGCTGAACATATACGGCACGCCGATCATGCCGCCCAATCCTGGAATACCCCCACCGTCGAAATACGAAGGGGACCGCATGACCGGTGGGTCATTCATCCCGTGGATATACGATTGGATCGCTGAGGAATCCGGGGCGATCGGCCAATGGAATCATCCATTGTCGTATGGATGCCCGGTCGCCTGGGATTACTTCCAGTTCGATTACTGGGCGAATGATCGCGATTTGGCCATGGGCATGCTCGAATGCTACAACTGGGGCTATCGCGAACCGAGCTACATCAAGGCGTTGGACAATGGCTGGCACATGATGCCCACCGCGACCGAGGACGATCATTACGGCGATTGGATATCTCCGTTGGGCATCCGAACGGTCCTGCTCGCTCCCAGCCTGACAACTGACAATCTGTACGAAGCCATGAGGGAGGGCAGGGGGTACGCGACTCTCGACGATAACCTCGAGATCCGTTTCACAGTGAACGACGGAGTGATGGGATCGAACTTGTCGAGCCCGGGCGCTACCAGTTACACCGCCTCGATAGTGATAGATGACTTTGATGGCCTGTGCGACGCGATCACGCTGGTCGAGATAGTCTCCGACGGGAATGACACTGTTTGGAGCTACGCACCAATGAGCAGCAGTTACGAGAATCTCAACATTGAGCTGAGTGGAGATGACGCCCCGAGGTACTTCTTCGTGCGCGTGACCACGGTCTCGCCGCTGAATGGAGATGTTGAAGGAGTGACCGCGTGGACAGCCCCGGTCTGGACTGGGAATTGAGCTCGCCCTGATGAGAGCCCAGTATGACGACCAGAGGCTGCAGTGTTCCAGCTCCGCCGTTCGACTGGGCGTCGCGCGTTCGAGTCCCTCCCGTTCGCTGGAAAGGCGTCGCGGCCGAGATCACTGGCAGCTACAGTCTCTCCACCCATTACCAGGGAGCGATCGAAGGGACAGACGCACATAGGCCGACCAACTCTGACATGATCGGAGGAACGACCGAGGAACCCGCGTTGGGGA
>JAEHCN010000055.1 GCA_020696395.1 Thermoplasmata archaeon
CAGGGCTCTGCAGAGGTCCGACGAGAACAAGGCCGCCATGCCTGCGAACTGGCCGAAGAACGATTTCCTGGGCGACAAAGTGATAATACCTACCGCCACAGACGAGAAGACCGCGAAGGAGCGGGTGTCGAAGCACGAATGCTACGACTGGTGGTTCTGCACGAAGAAGCTCTGATCTGCCAGTTCTGCGGTGCTCCTCATAATCTGCGCTAGATGGTCACGGCAGTGGTGTGAATGGTTAGTGGATGTGGTGCTCCCGCCGGGATTTGAACCCGGGTATCGAGCTTTCAACGGACGAGATAAGAACCCGCCCACGAGAGGCTCGAATGATTGGCCGGACTACACTACGGGAGCCTAGTTGAAGCCTCCAAACCGGGAGGCTTTACATAAACGTTTGGGGGGTCTTATTCAGCCCTCAAAAACCCACTGGCCGGCATTCCGCCATCGTCTGTCCCCTAAACCCCTTTCCCTTCCTCTGTCCACATGGCCTTTTCTAGAAATGGTGGATCATGTGGAGTCTTCACTCAGCTTAGCCAGACTTCCTTTTTCTGAACTCAATCAAACGGCTAATGCGCATACCGACCTGAACCCTCTAGTTAGAGTGCTCGGAGATGTACTGCATCATCTTGACAATAATCAACACGGGCCAGACAAACAATCCAACCATTCCACTAGCAAGAGCGACCTTTGCCCGTCTTGTCGTGCCGACAACCGAGAAGACACCTGACAGAAGCAACATAGCTGCTGTCGCCGTACTTATTGCGACCTGAGCCAAGCCACAGAACTCGTCCCTGTGGTAGATATAATACGATATCATCATCCCGAGGCCGATGACAAAGAAAGAGCCAGCGCCCCGTCCGATCTCACCGCTACGGGTGCCTTTTTCCTGCTCCCCCATTGGATTCCACCACTCCCTCTAATGGCTCAACCGTCGTACCCCAACTGATTTCTCCTTCTCTTCACGACCACGTAATTCACCCGCATAAACACCAAACACGCACAGAAGATGACAGTCCAGTAATCAGTGTGGATTCCCAAAAGGGACTCCCCTCTGAGGACGAAGAGGGAAATGGTCAAGAGTAACACTACTGTAATGATTATCGTACTGTCGCGCAATTCCCGACTTGAGGGCGAACGCCATTCGCATTTTGGACAGACGCTCTCCAAGGCGCCTCGAACGACCTTCGTGGAACATACCTCGCACTTCATGCCATTATCCTAAACCGCCAGGCGTATGCCCTTCCGCCCCTACGGTCTTTTCTCCCAGCCCCATTGGGCCCCGGCAAATCTAGGGATGTTTGCCCTCTTCAGAACCTATGTATCTTGAATCGGATGAATAAAATTAGGAAAGGAGGGAGAGCTAGTCTCCCTGTTTGAATCGCCTCTCGCTCATGAGTTGTAGTCTGCTAGGAAGTCTCCCCAACCCATGTCAATCGCGAAGGCCACTTCTGCGAGGTACGCCGGACCACTGTAGTCCCAGTCACTGGTCAACCCCCACCAGATCGTGAGTCCTCTGCAGTCAGCCGCATAGTCACCGTTCGTATACGCGATCACCGACGAATCTACGGCGCTCACCATGGCTGTAGTGGCCGCTCTGAGCGTAGCGTCTTTTATCTTCGAGTTGGCAAGGAGGTTGTCTCCAAGATCCGCCAAGTCGAAGTGCTTGTTCGTCGCATAGGCCGCATACGTGTCCCTTAGGACCTTCTTGTACTCTCTCGCATAGGTGCCAAGGTTGTCGTGCATCGCTGCGCACCAGTCATCGAACGCTGAGGTCTGCAGACCGATGCTCTGAACGTCTATCGCCGAGAGGCAGACTGACTGTGCCCAGTTCAGCGGGTCGTAGTACGCAGCCCATCCATCGACCATGTCGGTGGCCACCTGAGTCGCCGTCCTTGACGGGTCGTTGGCGACAGGCGTGAGCATCAGGTCGTATGCGTATCCGTTCATCGGAATCGTCTCCTCGGAGCCGACGAGTATGTCCACGAGGCCCGTCAGGGAAACTTGGTATACCACCTCGATGGCGGCCATGTTGCACGCGTCGAAGGCGAGGATGTCAATCGGCACACCGGCGTTCTGGATGGCAGCCTGCAGCTCGGGCATGGTTATCTTGTCGCCCGATGTCTGGTCGTCGCTGAAGTACCTCCACGCGTAGCCATGATCCCAGCCGATTACAGCGAGCTTCTCGGACGGGTACAGTGTCGATGTCTCGGTGATGAACCACTCAAAAGTGGCGCCGTCTCCGAAATTCTTCTCCTCGTACACTGTGATCAGAGTGGTCACCCCACCAGATATCTCATAGAGGCTCGTTCCGTTCTGGGCAACCCAGTCCATCATCGCGACGATGTTGACGCCCGAGCTGGCGGGTATGTTCTCCAGAGCTGGAAGGCTGTACTCGTCCCAATAGCGCTCCAGGTCATTGTCTCCGTTGATGTACAGAGCTATGGTCCATGGAACGATCGATTCACCAGCACCCTCTGCAGGTTTGACAATCGTCAAACCCGGAACCAGTAGAAGGGCCGCAGTCAAAATTCCTAGGCACAACTTGGCGTAGTGTCCCCTCAGTTTCATCACCCCGGAGACGCCAACGATTGCGATTATGTGCAGGCCAGCATCTCCAAGGATGCTACAGAGCACGGACTATATGAATGTGTTTCCAGAGGCTGTAACATCATCACAGTCTCATGCATAACCCAGTTATTCCAACGATTTTCGAAACAGCTCGGGTGCATTCGCAGGCGGTGTGCTGGTTGGTGCCTATCGTTGAGCATGATACAATTGCCCTGCTCAAGCTTTCCGCGTCCAGAGTTGTCAATCGTAAAGCCAAGAATGCGGGCTGACAACTTATGAGTTCGACTCCGCTCCTTTCCCTCATCGGTGGTTGTATCACGGACTTGGCAAAGCGGAATTGAGTCAGAGTAATCGCTGCCGAGTCCTTCGTCCTCGGTGAGGTGAATGGAGTGAACGTGGACACGAAGAGTTGGAGAGCCATCCACATGAAGGTCGGCCTCAGCGATGAGGCGACTCGCGGCCCAACGGCAGACTCCAAAGCGCTAGAGTTTGAACCCCCGGATAAGGTGTTTTTCAAACGTTTGGGGCCACCTTTCTCTCTGTGGGACGCACCCGCGTCGGAGCCGCTGAAACGCCGCATTCACAGGTCTTCGTCGCCTTCTCTCCAATCCAGGCCTGGAGTCCTTAGTCCAACCTTCACCACTGCTGGTACCTTCCGTTTGTGGGACGATGATCTGACCATCTTGGCAATCCTGTCTATCTTTTCCTTGGGGATGCCTGTGCGCTCTACCGCAACATTGCGGTCGAGCGCGAGTTCTATCGTTAGGAGGATTGAGTCGAGGTCTTCGTAGCTCATGCCTATCTCCTTCTCATCCAACTGTCCTGGCCATAAGCCTGCGGAAGGTGCCTTGCCGATGATCTTACCAGGAACGCCGAGGACTTCCGCCAGCTGGCGTACCTCCGTCTTGTACAGGTCTCCTATGGGATTCAGGTCCGCCCCACCGTCACCATGCTTCGTGAAGTATCCAATCAGCATCTCGCTCTTGTTGCTGGTTCCGAGAACGAGCCTCTCATCCTTCCCGGCGAAATGATAGAGGAGAATCATCCTGCAACGCGCCTTGATGTTCGCCAATCCCCTCCGGTCTGTCTTCGTGCCGGATGCGCGCGAGAATGACTCAACAGCATCAGAGATATCTATGATTCTGTGCTGGACACCCTCGAGTTCACACAACATCTTTGCATCCTCAAGGTCTCCTCTGGGGGAATCCTTCTCCGGCATGATTAGACCGAGCACCTTTCCCTTTCCAACGGCTCTGACCGCCAATTTGAGAACGACGGCGGAGTCTATCCCTCCGCTAACTCCTAGAACATATCCCTTCGCCCCGGTCTTCCTGAGCTTCTCCACAATGAAATGCTCGATGATGCTCTCAGTGCCGTTCTTGAGGGTAGGTGCTGTCATCGGCGTTGTGATGGTTTGGTTCGGATATAGCCGTTATGGTCAGCTTCGAGGATTGCCCAGTCCGAATCATAATCTACCGGCAATGCTGTTCCTCATAGGATGACCAAGGTCGGGGTCGTGCTGGCTCAGGTCAATTGTCCTTTGCACGACAAAGGCGCCAACCTGAGGAGGATGAGCCAGGTAGTCAAACGGGCCAAGGGGGAAGTTGTCATCTTCCCTGAACTGAACATAACGGGCTACATGCCAAGGGACGATTTGTTCACTGTCGCTGAACCAATGGATGGACCGACGGTTAAGAAGGTCGTCAAGTTGGCGAAGGACTCTCGGAAGGACATCGTTTTCGGGATGCCGATCCGGGGCGAGAGGGACCACGGACATCTCTTCAACTCCGCACTTGTCGCGACAGGGCATGGCCGTCTGTTCAGATATGATAAGATGTATCTGCCGAATTTCGGTCCGTTTGAGGAGAGGGTGTTCTTCACCGGTGGAAGGGGTGCCGTTGTGGCAGAGGGAATGCACGCCAAGATCGGACTCACTGTGTGCTATGACATCTTCTTCCCGGAATTGGCCAAGCTCGAGTCTCTTATGGGGGCACAACTGCTGGTGAATCTCTCTGCCTCCCCGACCACATCGAGGCCGAGCTTTGAGAAGGTACTCCCAGCGCGCGCGGTGGAGAATGGCTTGTTCGTCGCCTTCGCGAACATGGTGGGCGTGCACGGCAGTCTGGTGTTCAGCGGGGGAAGCCTAATGTACGACCCTCGCGGGGAGCTCCTGGCGAGGGCCGCCGACCTGAAGGAGGATGTCGTTGAGGCAGAGATAGACCTGCATGACATCGCCCTCGCCCGCAGGTTCAGACCTCTGGCAAGGGACCTTCGCCCCGAGGTTCTTGACGAGATTCGCTCACTGCTCCGGGGCACGCCTGGCAATGACACCACCCAGTAGAGGCAGTGTTCACGTGGCTCTGTCATCTCGCTACGGCGCTTCGTGCGTAGATTCGGATATTCTTAAATATGAACATCATTTTGGAGGTATCCAAGCTGAGGTAGCCCAGCCCGGTAAGGCGCGAGCCTGGAGTCTTGATAATTCAAGCCAGTCAGCTCGTGGCGCTTTGCGCCTCGGGAGTTCGAATCTCCCCCTCAGCGCCTCATCCTGCACCCGATAATCTCGATTGACAGATGCTTCTCTCCCGCTGGGTTTGCTGGGGCAACTGTATTCTGGGGCTGACCACTCTCGTAACGATGCCATCATGTACGACACCGTGGCGCCACTGTGCGGCTCGATTGAATCTGGTATGGAATGTATGCATCCCTCTGAGATCAGAGCACTCGTGCTTGATGATGGGCCTGAGCCTGTCGAACTCGCGTAGTGCCGCTTAAGCTTGGGCATCATTCAGGATCGTGTCAGCTTTCTCCGCCGAAGAGGCCGGCGAGGGGGGATAATCGTTTATAGCCGCGAACTTCTTGGAATGGCTGAATGAGCAACGGAAATGGCAGAGTGGCTGGTCAGAGCAGGCTGTCATCTGTTCCCCGTCAGCGCGTCCTGGAGGCACAGCTGTCGTGGATATCCAGCCTCGTTCTCTTCTTCTCCACTGTCTACGCCGTGTTGAATCTCGATGTGCTGTGGGTCATTTTCGGCACCGTCGCTCTTACTCTCTACGTACTCCCAATCGCAACCTACCGCGACCCGTTCAAGGCGCTCCCGTGGGAGATGACGATTCTCCTGTCGTCGCCCATCCTTCTTCATATATCCGAGGGCGCGCGCATGATGAGCGAACGTGTCGTATGGTGGGACTCTGTTACGTCTCTGGCCTTCGCTTTCTCCTTGTCAACGATAGGCTTTCTACTGACCGTTGAGCTTCATATGTATACAAGCGTTCGCATGAACCGGGCATTCTCGTCCTTCTTCGTAGTGATGTTCACTCTTTCGATGTCTGGCTTCTGGCTGTTGGGCGAATTCATCGGCGACGAGGTCTTCGGGACCTCAAACCTGCAGTCGAACGACGTGGTCATGACTCAGTTGCTATGGGCCCTTATTGGAGGGCTGGCGATGGGGTTCCTGTACGCCGCATACATGCAGGTCATGCCTGACCGACGCAGGCGCGCCCTCGGTCTTCTGCATATGTGGGAGGTGCAGAAATGAGAGAAGGCCTGAAGCTCGCCTCACGTGCCATGCAGGCGGGCATGGTCGGTCTCGCCATATCTGGCTTGTTGGCCGGAGAGTACACGTACATACCCGCGGCGATGGCCGTGATAATAATCAGCGCGTTGCCGAGCATCATAAGAAGGGACCTTAAGCTCGTCCTACCCGTCGAACTCAACTTCTGGATCGTTCTGGCTTTGTTCATCCACATCATCGGTAGCTTCTCCGGTTTGTACGACAATCTTCCAGGCTGGGACCACCTGACTCACGCAATGTCTGCGTCGTTAGTCGCTGCTCTGGGGTTCGTCATCGTTGTGGCTGTGGACAAGTACGCGGACAGCATCTATCTGCCTCCAGCGTTCCTTGCCCTCTTCATAGTCATGTTCACAATGGCGATCGGTGTGATATGGGAGCTTATGGAATACCTGGTAGACGGGCTCACAGGCAGCTACATGCAGTATTCCATGACGGATACGATGACCGACCTCTTCTTCGACGTAATCGGTGGATTGTTGGTGGCCTCCGTTGGGTCGTACTATCTGACACACACGTCGATGGATCACTACATCGACGCCCTTCAGGTCGACAAGGCTAAGGAGACGGTGCAGGGGATTCTGGAAAGGAGAGCCAAGCGTAGATGAGTCATCGATGGCAGGACTGACGGTTGGCGATCCTGAATAGATCCTCTCGTGTGTTGATGTTCATGAAGCTCTCAAGGGTTGGATCGTGGACCCGGATATCCGCCTCTTCGACGATCGCCAGCTCGAGCAGTCGATACGCGTCCTTGGGCCTTCTCATGCCGTCTGAGAGAGATCGTTCAAAAGCATCCAGACAGGTCTTCCTTCGGTAGGATGCGTGAAGCGGCTCAAGATATCCTCGCACGCGTGGAACCGCTCCGTCCTTGCCCTTGCCGCGGTTGATGACGATCTTGCACATCTCAGGCTTGAGAAGCGGCGTATCGCAAGGACTCACAATTACATATTCGCCACTTGCGCCCCTCAACGCCGTCGTGAGTCCTAGCAAGGGGCCGCCTCCATCCTGTTCATCCTCGACGACAATCACACCGTTTCCCAGCAGTCTGTGGTAATCGGGGCTACGCCCACGCGCAACTGCAACGACTACCTCATCGGTCAGGGATTGCATCGTCCTGGTGACAAGACGGACCATGGGTTCGCCGTCGAGCGTGACCAATCCCTTCTCCTGGCCAAATCGCGTGCTTGTCCCACCGGAAAGCACGACCCCAGTCAACATCTCCACGGGATAGCTGGTCGTCACACATCAACTTTGCCGACCCCACAAGGGTTCCAGCTGTGTTCCTGCCAAAAAGGTTATAATGGCCGACCATTCTCGAGCACAAGTTGGAGAGTAGAATGCCGAAGGTAACCATGGCTCAGGGAGCTGGTGGGGAGAGGATGCAGGAGTTCATCCGTGAATTCGTGCTCAAGGAGCTGGAGCACGATTTCGGAGATGTTCCTTTGGGCGCGCTCGATGACGCCGCAGTCGTCGATGGGATAGCGTTCACCACTGATTCGTACACTGTGAAGCCGCTGTTCTTCCCCGGAGGCGATATCGGCACGTTGGCTGTAGCTGGCACGGTCAACGATGTCTCCGTCATGGGCGCGGCGCCCATCGCCCTGTCGTGTGGAATGATAATCGAGGAGGGGTTCCCCAAGGATGACCTTCACCGTATCATGAGCAGCATGAACACAACCTCCAGATCGGCCGGTGTGAGAATAGTCACGGGCGATACAAAGGTGGTTGAGAAAGGCGCGGTCGATGAGTTGTTCATAAACACTAGCGGCATCGGGAGGCGTTCCATTCACCTCGATGCGAATCTGGAGCGTGTCCGTGCGGTGCGTGAATTCAGGTGGGATTGGCCAAACGACTCTGGAGTCGCTGATGGCGATATTCTCATCGTCTCGGGATCGATGGGCAACCATGGGGTCGCACTTCTGTCATTCCGTGAGGGATACGGGTTTGAAACCGAGGTTCAGACCGATGCGGCTCCTCTGAACCACTTGACCGAGTTAGCGGTGAAGGCTGGAGGCGTAGTCGCGATGAAGGACCCCACGCGTGGTGGTCTGGCAAATCTCCTGAACGAATGGGCCGAGAAGTCCAAGGTGGGTCTCGTCGTGCGAGAAGATGATATCCCTATAGACGGACCCGTCCTGGCTGCATGCGAGATGCTGGGAATTGACCCTCTCGAGGTTGGCAACGAGGGCAAGATCGCCTTGGCGGTGATTCCCGATGCGGCTGAGGATGTCCTGAAGGCGATCAGGAAGACTCCGGAAGGATCGAACGCGCGAATCGTTGGCAGAGCTTCGAAGGCCGTCGAGGGCGTACTGCTGGAGACGCAGACCGGGGGCAAGCGGTTGGTAGAGCCTCCTGTCGGAGACCCCGTCCCGAGGATATGCTAGCGGTCTATGCTGATCTAGTCATCTGAGACGAACTCTGATACGATTCTGTCCACTATGGATGGAATCGCGGCTGCGACTGGAGGGGTCATGCTTTCGCTAACGTTCACGATGTCCTCGGCCTCGATGGCGACGAAGAAGACCTGTTCGGGCATCTTGTCTGCGACTATCTTCCTGCCCATGGCGAGCGCTGTCGCGATGTTTATTCCGTGCGGGGAAGCGCCATGCACGGTCCTCTCGAACGAGTCTTCCTGAAGGACGTGGAACTCTCCAGGTTTCCCTCCGTCCGTGACGATGGCGTCTATGATGATTACTCTGTCGTAGCCGAGGACCAAGTCAAGGAGTTCCAGCCCGCTAGCTGGCAGCTCCTCTACATCCACTTGGTCGAGCTTCAGCTCATTCAGCCTTCTTGCTATGTGTATTCCTACGCCGTCGTCGGAGAGTATGGGATTGCCGACTCCCACGATCAGTGTTCTCGGGCGATGTTGCCTACTCGAGTCGTCCATTACATCACCTTTACGCCTTGACACTCACAAAAACATGTTGTCGAGGGGGCTCCCCCCTCGTAAGACCGTTTTCAGAAGTTTTTCAGGGTCTCGGCCACTGCCCCGTCCTTTCGTCTCACATTGACTTCGAGCGCAGGCCCGCCGTTCAGTGCGTGCGTGCCACACGAGTTGCACGGGTCGTAGCACCTGAAGGCCATCTCGACCTTGTTCAGTAGACCGGGCGAGACCTCGCCGTTCTTGATCAGCGCCTTCGCCGCCTGCTTCACGCTCGTGTTGATTGCAGCGTAATTGTTCGTGGTGGCGACGATCATGTTGATGCTCGTGCAGAGACCGTTCTTGTCGGATGTGTAGTGGTGTATGAGTGTCCCTCTTGGCGCCTCGCATATGCCGACGCCCTCCTTTGGCTCCTTGAACTCGCCCCTGATGTCGTCGCTTGTGATGCTCTTGTCGCTCGCGAGTTCCAGCATCCTTTCGGCGGCGTATACCAGTTCGATCACGCGCGCCCAATGGTACGCGAGCGTGTGATGAACTGGTCCCGTCACTCCCAGGTCCTTCATGGTCTTGGCCATTGCCTCGTACTCGGCCTGTGCCACTGGGGTCGTGTAGCCCTCGCACACGTTGACCCTTCCGAGCGGACCGACGCGGTATATGCCGCTCGACGCGCCGTCGACGAATCCCTTCCATCCGACCTTCTTCAGATAGGGCATCTTCATGTACGTCCACGGCTCAACGTGCTCCGCGATGACATCGAGGTATTCGTCCGGCTTGAACTTGACAACCTCCTTGCCCGTCTGGTCGACGACGCGGATGTCGCCATCGTAGAAGTTGCTCTTGTTGTTCTTGTCGACCATGCCCATGTAGTACGTCTCGAGATAGTACGCATCCTGGTTGAGGATGAGGTTCAGGTAGTCCTGGTTCGCGAGCACGATGTCAGCAAGTATCTTCTTGGTGAATTTGGCGAACTCGACGCACGACTTCGCCATCTCCTCCATATTCGCACGCTCTTCCTCGCTTATCTGCTTGGACACTCCACCAGGC
Source organism: Thermoplasmata archaeon (assembly GCA_020696395.1). Classification (GTDB taxonomy): domain Archaea; phylum Thermoplasmatota; class Thermoplasmata; order UBA10834; family UBA10834; genus UBA10834. The sequence continues at coordinate 10,065 of JAEHCN010000055.1, forward strand.
AGCCCGAAACACGGATGTGTCGCTCTTCCGCCGACGATCTCCTGGACTTTCTGTCCGTAAGACCGGTGCTTTATCACCTCGGCTCCGATTTCGACGCCCACGGCGTCTACCACGCCCAGGACGTTCCTCTTGTTCGAAGGCGCCGAAGGCCCCAGAACGAAATCGGGCGCGGCCAAGGCATAGAAGTGGGCAATGTGGCTGTGCGTATACTGTCCCATGTAGAACAGCTCCCTCAGCTTCTTCGCCGTCTCAGGCGGATCTGCCTGGAACACCGCATCAAGCGCCTTGGTCGAAGCGATGTGATGCGCCGCAGGACACACACCGCAGAGTCTGTTCGTCAGCACTGGCAGTTCCATCACGTGCCGGCCTATGCAGAACCTCTCGAAACCTCTAAGTTCAGGCACTTGGAGATATGCATTTGCGACGTTCCCAGCATCATCCAGGAATATCTCTATCTTCCCATGTCCCTCCAGCCTCGTTATGGGGTCGATCGTGATCTTCTTCTCGGTCGTTTTCGTCGGCGTGTCGTTGATTATCGGTCCTGGCATATTGCATCACCCCTTCCTCTTTCGCTCTTTCACAGTCCTCTTGAGAAGGGACTTCGGGAGCGTGAATGCATAGAAGGTCCCGAGTGGGTCCTTCACCTGCATCATTAGTTCAATTATCTGCTCCTCACTTAACTTTGACTCCGAATCCGTGATGTTCAGGAGTGAGGACACCGCGCTCAGCATGCTCCCACCTTGGTCCATGACCGCCTTGGTTGGGCCCATGCAGCCCCTGCAGGGCATGTTGGCCTTGGGGCACATCGACCCGCAGCCCGCACGGGTGGCAGGGCCTATGCATATGATGCCCTGGTCGAGCAAGCATTTCTTCGGGTCGGCCTTGATCTCGTAGGCCTGGTATATCCTATCTATGCGCCTGTCCTTCTCCACACGCTCGCGATCGCACTCGTCGCAGAGCGTCTTGTCGGATGCGATGACCGCGCCCTTCGGCGGCAGGTCCGCTCCCTCCGTCACGTGCTTCGCGACGGCGTCGACCGCCAACGCGATCAGGTTGACCGTAGGCGGGCAACCAGGCATAAAGTAGTCGACATCTACGACCTCGTCCAGAGTCTTCACGGTGTCGTAGAATTCCGGCAGAGTCAACACACCCTCCGGCACTTCCAGCGTCGTCTGCGGCGTAACGAACCCAGGGTTGTCGGTCGACGCGGTGTCACTGTACACCGTCTGGAAGATCTCCTCCTTGTTCGTCACGTTCGCCAGCCCGGGCGTCCCGCCGAAGCACGCGCACGATCCGAAGCTTATCAATATGACGGACTTCTCCCTCAGCACCTTCGCAACATGCTCGTTCTCGCTGTTCCTTATGGCGCCGTTGTAGAACGATACCGTGATCGACTTGTCCGGCATCTGCTCTATTTCGTGTAGCTTTCCATCAAAGCCTATCGGCCAGAACACTACCTCAGCTATGGCGTGGACGTCGAGTATCTTCGCGTCTATGTCCAGAAGCGCGACGTCGCATCCCCCACAGCCCGCGCCCCAATACTGCGCGATCTTGATCTTATCTGCCATGTTCAGCTCACCTCCTTGGTCGAAGTGTCACTCCTCGGTACCGCCTTGTACTGCGGCGACTGTCCGCTCATGCCGACCTGCTCGATCTGCCTCCACCGCTTGAGGGCGATGACGTGCCTGACT
>JAEHCN010000056.1 GCA_020696395.1 Thermoplasmata archaeon
ACTGATGGACGAGGCGGAGGCAAGAGACGCGGCGGCGATGATAGAGAGCGCCAAGGCACAGCACGAAGCGCTCATGAGACAGCAGGAAATCATCAGACTCACGGTCGACGAGCATTCGCGGGCAAGGGACACTATATCCCGGATCGCTTCCGGCAAGCCGGGGGACGAGATCCTGATCCCGATTGGAGCGGAATCGTTCGTCCACGCCCGAATTTCCGAGGAGAAGAGCGCGGTCGTCGGAGTTGGCGCAGATGTCTCCTTCAAGCGGTCCCCGGAGGAGGCTCAGAAGCTTCTGGGCGCCAGGATCGACGAGCTCAACCGTGCGGCGCACAAGATCGGCGAACGCATCGAACAGACCGAACTTACGGTCCAGCAGCTCTCGGAGAAGATTCAAGAGTATTACTCGCGGTCGGAACCGCAGTGATGACTCCGATCTTCAGGAACGGCCATGTTCAAAGCCCTCAGGGAGAAGCTCACTGTTGCGTCGAACGTCGCTAAGGCGAGATCCGTCGAGGACTTGTCCGAGGTGGTCGGCGACTCGGGCAGGAAGTTGCGCGAGAGCGTACTAGACGAGATTCTCACGGAGCTCGAGTTCGGCCTCCTTCAGGCGGATGTCGCACTGCCAGTCGTTGAGGAGATGTCGAAGGGCGTACGCGAGTTCCTAGCTGGCAAGAGGGTCGAGAAGGGGTTCAAGGTGGAGGAGGCCATCAACCTGGCGTTCCGATCGGCGGTCAGAGATGTGCTCGTCGGCCAGGAATTCTCACTCGGCGAGGTGATGAAGGCTAAGACCCCGCCGATCGTGACGATGTTCGTTGGAATCAACGGCACGGGAAAGACGACCGCCATCGCCAAGCTCACCCATCGGTTGCAGACGCGAAAATTCGGCTGCGTGCTAGCCGCGGGGGATACTTTCAGGGCAGGGGCGATCGAACAGTTGACCCTGCACTCCGAACGGCTCGGATGCAAGATCATAAAACATCAAGCAGGGAGTGACCCAGCGGCCGTCGCGTTCGACGCGATCGAACACGCCAAGGCGAGGAAGAAGGAATTCGTCCTGATAGACACCGCGGGAAGGATGCAGACTAACAAGAACCTGATGGACGAGATGAAGAAGATCAGGCGGGTCGCCAAGCCAGATGTGACATTCTTCGTTGGGGACTCCCTCGCCGGCTCCGACGCGATCGAGCAGGCGTTGAGGTTCGACGAGGCGGTAGGTATCGACGCAGTCATCCTGACGAAGATCGATGCCGACGCCAAGGGTGGAGCGGCGCTCTCCATCGCGAAGGCGATCGGGAAGCCCGTCGCGTACGTCAGCTTCGGCCAGGGATACGACGAATTCAGACGCTTCGATGCCGAATGGATGATCTCGCGGATCTTCGGAGACAAGATGCCCAAGTCGTCTCAGATGCTCTGACCCGTCCGATCGATATTCTTGCCCGCGAAGAGCACCGCATAGGTTTTGGCGTCGAACATCAGTCCGGAAATCTCGATGTACTCGTCGGCGTCGTGTCCTGTGCCGGGGATCGTGCTCCATCCGACCGCCTCCAACCCTGCCCTCCGGAACGGAGTTGCGAATGTCGCACCACCAATCCCGATGGGTTTTGGCAGGAACCCCCCGACGACGGTAATCGCCTCCCCGAGGCGTCTAACGATCTCTGCATCCTGCGAGGTCCTTCCCGCAGAATCGGTTCTGTCCAGGAAGCTGACTTCGATCTTCGCCCCCCATCTCGCCTCTAGCTCACGGGCCACAGCCTGCATCTCGACCATGATGTCGTCCAGCGCGTAATCAGGCAGGACGCGGAAGTCGCAGTAGAACACCTGTCTCCCAGGCACGGTGTTGATGTTGAAGTTGTTGCCCTCACACTTCGAGGGCACGAAGGTGCTATCAGGAGGATCGAACAACGGATCGCTCTTCGGGAACTTCGACCTCAGACGGTCGGTGCAGTGGCAGATGTACCTAGCGGCCACCTCGAACGCATTCACCCCGTTTGCCGGAGTGCTGCCGTGCGTTTGTCTTCCGACGACCACGACCTTCACCCAAGCGACGCTCTTCTCGACGACCGCTATGGAAGCGCCGTCGGGGTATCCGTGGTCAGGCACCACAATCAGATCACCCTCTTTGAACAACCCCTTCTTCATCAGGATATCGATCCCGTGTGCGTTACCGTACTCCTCATCGGATACGAATGCGAGGCATACATTGACCTCCGGTGTCATTCCCGCCTTCAATAGCGCGGCCAGGCCGAATAGGGAGGCGATCAGCTCCTGCCCGTTGTCCTCTGACCCTCGGCCGTATACCCTGCCATCGACGATCTCGGGGTCGTACGGAGGGTGGGTCCACGCCCCGATGTCCCCCTCGGGGACGGTGTCCGTGTGCGTGACCACCCACAGGTTGACGTCCGTCGAACCCTTCATCCTAGCCACGATGTTCGGTCTGCGGCCAGAGGGTACGCGCGGGTCCTTCGAATCGTGCTGCTCGACCTGATCGAAGCCGAGCTCCTTCAGAAGCGCGACCAAAAAATCGCCTCGCTCGGCCTCACCGGCGCCGCCGTTCTCCGGTCCCACCGCCTTGATTCTGAGCATGTCGCAGAGCGCTTTCACAATCCTGTCCTTGTCGGCGTCGACGGCCAGCATCAATTCCTGAGCGTTCAAAGAACTCACATTCCTTCGACTTGGGTTCAGTGTAATGCAGCGTCGGATATTTCGTTTTCGGTGGATTCACCTATCGCTCAACGATCATTGCTACGGCGTTGCCGCCGCCCAGACACAGAGTCGCGATCCCACGGAACACATCCCGCCTCTGCATGGCGTGGATGAGCGTTGTAAGCACCCGCGCGCCACTGCAACCTATAGGGTGGCCGAGCGCCACCGCCCCACCGTTGACGTTGAATCGGTCCTCGGGGACGCCGAGTGAGTCCTTCACTGCGATCGATGCGGTCGAGAAGGCTTCGTTGTGTTCGAACAGGTCTATGTCGGACATCTGCAGAGAGTTCCGCTTGAGCAGAGTCTGAACGGCGGGTATCGGCGCCTCCATAATCAGTTCTGGCTTCGTGCCCGCGGTGGTGTAGTCCACTATTCTGGCGATCGGCTCGAGCCCGAGTTCCTCGGCCTTGACGGAATCCGCAACGACGAGCGCTGCCGCACCGTCGTTTATGCTCGACGAGTTGCCTGCAGTGAGCACGCCATCGTCCCTGAAGACGGGTTTGAGTTTGCCGAGAACTCCAAGGGTCGTGTCCTCCCTAGGGCCCTCGTCGTCGGAGATTGTGGTAGGTCCCTTCTTCGACCTCACCTCCACAGGCACGATCTCGTCCTTGAACAGCCCCTCCTTCACGGCGTGTACGGCCTTCTGATGGCTCCAGAGGGCGAACTTGTCCGCGGCCTCCCTCGACACTCCGTGCCGCTCGGCTATGATTTCGCCCGTGTTACCCATGTGGAAATCGTTGAACGCCTCCCACAGACCATCACGAACCAGCGCGTCCACTAGCTGTGAGTCGAACAACTTGTATCCGAACCGCGCCTTCTCCAGGAGGTAGGGGGCATTTGTCATGCTCTCCATCCCTCCCGCAACGAACAGCGCGCCTTTTCCCGCGCAGATGACATCCGCTGCGATCATGACTGCCTTGAGGCCGGAGCCACAGACCATGTTGACAGTCAGAGCGGACACCTCGGGTGTGAGGCCTCCGTGGAGGGCCGCCTGGCGCGCGGGGTTCTGGCCGAGTCCCGCTGAGATGACATTACCCATTATGCATTCGCCCACCATCGTCGGATCTACGCCCGCCCGTCGGACCGCTTCGCGGACAACGATGGCGCCGAGCTGAGTAGCGGTCTGCGCCTTCAGGCCACCGCCGAACTTGCCTATCGGAGTTCTGACGGCGCTCAGAATGACTGGTTGATTCATCCGGTATCCCTTCCGAGGTTGCTGACACCGCGCCAGCGACGGGGCTAAGCATGATTCGGGTCGCTATAATAAGTTGCTGTTGTTGTCCCTCGACATTCGCCGTATTGGTCGATATAGATGCCTCCTGGATGCGACGGGCGGTTCGTACCAGCCGGTACGAATCTCGCGACTCGTCTCTGCAAACCCCGCAGCGCTCGCAGGAGCACGCGCCCCACACCTCTTGCAGCGATACCCCTGACCGACCCCAAGAGACCCCATCCGCTTATCGCACATGACACAGAGAGGGTTGGTTTCTTTCCTGCGCGCGACCGCCAGGTGGAGCACTCGAAGCTTCTCCGCGTTCAGACTTCTAGGGGAATCGCGAACGGACCCATATACCACTACCAGATCGCCAGGAATCAGACGCCTCGCAGCACGGTTCAAGTCTCCGGAAGGCTCGTAGAAGGCGACGTCGACTTCGTCCCCGTCAGATACCCTGACGATTACATGTCCACCCTCGATCGACCGGGGCGACGCTGCCACGGTCGCTTGGACTCGCACGGACATCCCTGGCTCAAGGTCGCGTATGCGACATCTGACAATATGATCGTCCGTGCCCTGGTTCGTAAGGAACAGCAGCCAACTGAGAGGCGGTTCCCCACGTATCATCTTCCTAGCCCGCAACAGCTCGTCGGCCGAGTCTCCTCTGATGCCGAACAGCACGGGGCAAGGGGAGGCGGGCGTGATGGCGACGTGCCCGCTTCCAGGGTCGTAGTTGTGGAACGTGGACTTCGTCTTGTGGTCCATCCTGATGACGCTCCCCCTGTCGACCTCGCGCTTCGTACCGATCCGGTCGGGAGTCCTGTATGATATGACTTCCCAGGTTCGATCGTGAGGACGCCACGAGGCCGCGGACGCCGCACCGATTACGCCTCTGCCGTTCTTGTATCTCCTCCACGAGGCTCCGACCGCCCTTAGCTCTCGCTCCACATCGGAGAGTGGCACGACTTCCCTGACCGCCCGCCAATAGAAGCGCTGAGAGGGTTTCTTGTTCGTGGCAACCATCCCAGGGTTCGTCTTGTCGCAGTCGAATTCGGCCACCCGCTCGAGGACCTTCGCGGCGACGGACAACAACTCCTCCTGGTCGACTGAGGAGCCGCGTTCGTAGCACTTCAACGGTCGACCGTTGATCGCACCGCAGATCCTTCCCCCCCCAACGCCCCGGCCAAGAGGGAGACAGACGGCGGCGTTCCCTCTGGTCTTCCACGGAACGTTCGGGTTGAGACGGACCAACCGGGGCAAGCCAACCAAGTCGAAGCGCCTCAACTCGTCCAGGATGAGGGTCGCCAGGAACGTGGTGCACATGCCCTGGGGGGAGTCCGTGTCGTCGAATCCCAGATAAGTCGCGGGCACACCCAAGGCAACGGGTGCCCTGCAGAAAATGGTTGCTGTCATGGGACCGCGTGGAGCGACCACGCCTGGAGGTATATCGTCATCGATCGCAGGTCGACGAGCAGAGTGCAGTCGACAAGGACTATCCCGCCCGCGAGGTCCGTTGGGGGGTCATTCGGGAGATGGAGGGAGATCCCATGGTCAGTGGACAGGCTACGGAGGGACGTGGAGCCGTCGCTGTGCTCCAGTCCACCCGTGACATTGAACCTATCGAACTCGAAGAGCCGCCAGTTGTCACACAAGAACTCCACTGAGAGCACGAACTCGGAGTGACACAGCAGGGAGACCTTGTCCCTGGACGCAAAGACTATCGTACTGGAAGCGTCCCTGGCAACCGCCCCCTCCACCACGATGAGATCGCCGATGGAAAGGTGGGTGCAAAGCGCTGGCGCACGGGTCTGAGTGCATATGACGCGAACCTCGGCCTCACCGCATCGATCCACCAGAGTCACCACTTCGGTACCCGAGTCGTAGGAGCGGAGTGCGGTCACCACGCCGACCACGCGCACGGGCGTCCCCTCCTCGACGGCTAGGCATCCATTGATGTCCACAGTAGGAGGAACCGCCGCAGACGCGGCGAGTAGCGCAGAGCTCAGGGTTGCGACCAAGAGAAGGCAGGCGATTCTGGTCCGATTACTCTGAGCACCCATACAGGAAGACTGGACGCTGGGCAGGTTCATAGCATCGGCTACAAGTAGCCAGTCGGCGGTTTGAGAAATGATTAAGAGGTGTGTGGGTTTACGGGTCCATAAGGTGAAATCGTGCCTAAGAGCGTGCTGACGGAGTATCGGCTGGAGCTGAGTGGCTTTCTCTGCGCGATCTCGGCCTTCTTCACGCTAGTGGGCGTGACGGGAGTGTTTCTCCTGGACGGGCTCCCATCCTATCTGTTCGTCCTACAGGAATTGGCGGAGCCGTTTGGATCGTGGACGTACTGGTTCCTCGTTGGCGGCCCCCTGCTCCTCGTGGGCGCAGCGTGGTGGCTGTATGATTATTTCAAGAAGACCCGATCCCTGGCAAGATTGGTCGCGACACCGAGCAGGGCCAAGTTCGTTCGGAACATAGACGAAATCGAATACCTAGCATGGTCTTTGCCAAGGCGTTTCGAGAAGCGCGTGCTCGAGAAGAAGCGTCAGTTCAACCTGAAATGAGGCACGGCGGGTAGGGGGGCCCCCTTCGTTTCCTATGGAGGAGACTCACATGCGGGGTCGTTGTCGGGCACGACCTCGTCGGAGGTCAGCACCGTTCCTCCGATGGTTTCGATCTTACCAGTCAGCTTCTGTACTTCGCTCGTTCGACATCTGAGAACGAGCTCGATGTGATCACTCATCTTTGTTTCCTCGATGTCCGTCGAGTCATGCAAAGCAGATATGAGTGAGAGAGCAGAGTCCGTCATGGGGAGGATAGCAACCATCACACAGCTACGATTCTCAGACGTCTCAATTACCGATACCAATTCTGCGAGACCCGTACGGTCTATCGCAGATGTAAGAATCACTTCTGAAATGGGATGGAGTTCCTTCACCCTTTCTCGGAGTTCACGATGAGAATCGGATGACACTCTGTCAATCTTGTTTCCTACAATTATCATCTCCCTTCCGTGCTGTCTTGGAATGAGAACGTTCAAGGATGTCTTCAATTTCTTTCGTATCATATCGAACGGTTCGGAAACGTCGACGACCAGCAAGATTAAATCGGCAAGGAAAATTTCTTCCAGAGTCGAGTTGAATGCTTTTACTAGATCTGGTGGGAGTTTACTGATGAAACCTACTGTATCTGTCAATAACACGTTCCTCTTTGATTTGTTCAGTCGTCTTGTTGTCGTTGACAACGTCGAAAAGAGCCTGTCATCTACCATGTTTTGAGATCCAGATAAGACGTTCAGCAACGCAGATTTCCCCGCATTGGTGTAACCTGCGAATGAAACGAGAAAATATCCCCGCTTTCTTCTCATCGTTCTACGAACTTCTCTCTGCTTTGAATTGACGTTCAGACTACGTTCTATACGTCCAATCTGACTTCTAGCATGCTCGTAATAGACTTCCGTAGCGTATGCACCGCCGCTCAAGAATCCTGGTCGTTCTCCCTTCTTTGCTTTGTGAATCCACTCTCTCAGAAACGGCAACTCATACCTCATGGTGGCCAGCGCAACCTGGTCCTTCGCTTCTTTCGCATGCGCGTGATTGGCGAATATCCTCAGAATAACGCCCACCCGGTCTACACATTCTTTCTGGAAGAGCATTTCGAGGGCGTGATGTTGCGATGGTTTCAAATCGCCGTTAACGATAACGTAGTCGACATCTAGGGACTCTATTTCTCGTTGCACCTCCTCAACTTTGCCCGAACCGAGGTAAGTCTTCCTGTGAGGCCCCCCCCTCTTCTGAACGATCTCTTTGTCAATGACTACTTCAAGCGTTCGAAGCAACGCGCGGATTTCGTCTAGGTCATCATCTATCGACAATAGGATCGCACGTTTCAAACCTACCAATCCTCTCCTGTTGCGCAAACTGTTATCATAGTATTTCGTCGTTTCCAGAGGAAATGAAGGAAGCGGGACCACTCCTTCTCATGGAACCGATGCACCAGCACTCAACGCACGCGAGGAGGTTCCTCGTTCCAATGGAAATAAAGGGGGGCGTCTCACACACTCCGCATAGCGACACTCCGCATCTTTTATTCGTAACGACGCATTTACCACAAGTACTGGCCACCTCCAAACCCCGAAATTTTGACGCTGCGGATAAAATGAAGTCCCAAGATAATATTAACTCTTAAGTACGCTTCGCTGCATTCCCCAAATCCCTCAGTTTCGTGTGGACTGTGCGAGCACATTTCCATTTGAAGTTACAGGGGAGGGGAAGGACTTTTCTTAGAGTCCAGGGGAATCATATGCAGGATACCATCTTTCAGCAATACATCCGACCAAAGTCACTTTTCAAGGGCGACAAGGAAGTCCTAAGGTCGTCCTACATCCCGGATGTCCTCCCACATAGGGAGGAGCAGATAGATATGTTGGCGTCGGTTCTCGCCACCGCACTCGAAGGTCAAAGGCCCTCTAACATCCTGCTATTCGGTAAGACCGGCACGGGCAAGACCGCGACCATCAAGTACGTCGGGAAAGAGCTCGAACGAGCTAACACCGAAGAGGGCAAGGTTCACTTCATCTACATGAACTGCGAGATCGTTGATACACAGTATGGGATTCTCCAGAACCTGGGCAACTTGTTCATCAACGATTTCGAAGAGCGCATACCGTTCACCGGGTGGAGCACTGAGCGCGTCTATCACATCCTCCGTAACAAGATAGACGAGACAAACCGCGTCATAATCCTCGTTCTCGACGAAATCGATAAGCTGGTCTCGAAGAGCGGGGACGATGTACTCTATCATCTCTGCAGGATCAACGACGACCTGAAGAACGCCAGAGTGAGCGTGATCGGGATATCAAACGACCTGAAGTTCACGGAGTTCCTAGACCCGCGGGTTCGCAGCTCCCTCAGCGAGGAGAAGATGGTCTTCCCACCCTACAACGCGGAACAGCTGAGAGACATTCTGAGCCAGAGGGCATCCCTCGCGTTTGACGAGAACGTGCTCGAACCATCCGTGATCCCGCTCTGCGCAGCGCTCGCCGCGCAGGAGCACGGAGACGCGCGGAGAGCGCTAGACCTCTTGCGGGTTGCCGCGGAACTCGCGGAGCGTCACCACCTGTCTGTCGTCGCGGAATCCGCGGTCGCGAAGGCGAAGAACAAGATTGAGCTCGACTGCGTCACAGAGGCGATCAGGACGCTGCCGCTGCAGCCTAAACTCGTCCTCATGGGCGTCGTACTGAACGAGGAGAAAGGGAACGCGAAACTGACGACGGGAGACCTCTACGAGACCTACAAGGAGCTCTGCCAGTGCACCTCGGTAGCGATCCTGACTCAGCGGAGAATCACCGATCTCATATCGGAGCTAGACATGCTGGGCCTTATACACGCCCGGGTGAAGTCATTCGGGCGAGGCGGAAGGACGAAGGAGATCGAATTGAGCGTGCCGAACACCGAGGCCAAGAACATTCTCCAGGACGACGATACGCTCGGCCAGCTGAAGAACTACACTCTCCGCTATCAGACGACGCTCATGTAGGGCTGTCTGGTGATTCGAGCTCCGGCTGGGGGGGCTCCGGCTCTTCGGGGGGCGGCGACTCGACAGCGGCCACATCCGAGACCGCGGCCTCATCCACCCCCGCGCGGGTCTCCATCATCTCCATCTCATGCGCTCTCTGCGCAGCCTTGCGCTTTCTCGCAATCTTCTTCCGGATCTTGTAGGTGAGGGCGACATCGATTGCTATGGGTACGACCACGATTACTGCGATCGATATCCACAGGTTGTGCACGCTGTTCTCCGGCGCCTCGCTCTTTAGCGAGTCGGTGAACCAGAGTTTCAGCAGGCCGAACCATGGGATCTCCCCCCGCGCCTTCCCCACGACCCAGTCGATGTCCACTGGAACGTAGGAGCGTTGGTATATCTGGTCTATCCCTGAGTTGTGGTCGCCCCTCGTTATGAATCCGTCGGTCGGGTCCGAACCGTCCCTTCGGAATTCGTCCAGGATGAATGCGATGTCGATGCTTACGGAGGTGTTTCTGTAGCCAACGTTGTATATGGTGAGCACGCCTGTGAGGTGATCCCATGAATCTGATCCACCTGACACATCCCACTTGTCCTCCGGGGCATCTCTCAACGCTTCGCACCGATAGCTTCCATCTTCGTTCGCCTCGAGGTTCACGATGGCGCGATGTATGATTGGCGTGGCAGTCTCCGACCCCATCTTCTTGTAGACGATCACGTCCCCATAGTCTCCATAGGTTCTATGGCCGTTAACAACACCCTGCATGTATGTCACGATATCGTCCGGAGTGTCGACGTCCTTCACTAGAACCATGTCCCCCGTGTCGACGACCCCGACGTAGCTGGTGTTGTCCTCGCTGTGCATCATGCTGTTCGATTCGACGACTACGAGTGGTGGCCAAAGGCCCGTGTAGACGAACATCGCCAAGAGGACGGAGGCGACGAACGCCATAGCGATGATTGCATCTCTCAGGAACAGGACGCCCGTTCTGGGACGTTTCCGCTCTACGGCCGTGTCACCCTCCACGGTGCTCACCACGACGCGTACAGTGAAGGGCCGGTATAAAACTGATATGGTCCTGGCTCGTTCGCAGACCGGCGGAAGCCGTCTTGTTCATGCCAGCAGAGGGATCTCCGTCCAGAAAAGGATAATGACAAAGGGTTTCTGGAAAAGGTTTGCGACCCATCAACCGCATCACGCAGTACAGTTGCGCTCAAGCGCGTTCGGCTCGAGATCATCCTGACAGGTCTCGTAGTCATAGGCGTACGAGTAGTCGTGATTGTGTGGCATGTCGGCACCCTCGCCGGACCAAGAGTGTGCCCAAGCGTGCGCCCACTGGTGCAAGTTCTCGAGTCCCAAAGCATCTGCGGCTGGCTCCGAGGCTATTGCCGCACCGGCCACACCGACTACTGCAATGACACCGACTACCGCGAGGAGCATTGCTATCTTCATTTCTTCCTTCACCTCCTATCTCTGCTGCGGGCAAACTCTAGCCTCATACCCGAAGCTTCCTGTGTACTTGTTTGGCTGAAAGGGTATTTGGACTTGTCCTGAAAAGTGCCCCGAACCTTCTCACCACAGTGAAAAGTGAGCGGAAACCGGCCCGGACCATCACTCGAAATCGAAGGTGATGCGCACCCTGTTCGTCGACCCGTGCCTCTCCTTGGAGACCACACCCTTCTCGACGAGTCGGTCGAGGACGCGGGACACTTTGGCACTGGACATCTTTGTACGTTGTATGAGGTCCTTCTGGAGGGCCTCGCCTCCGGAATCCATTATCGTTTTGAACATCGTCCGCTCGTCCCCGGAGAGGAGCCGCAGGACCAAGTAGGTCTCCCTCTTCTTATCCCCGTCGATATCCCTCTGCGAGGACTGCGTCGGCGGGGTCTTCTCAGGGGCGATCTGCTCGGCCCTCGTCGTCTCACGCGCAACCATCGCTCCTCGCTCATCTCCGGGCGGCGGAGGCGGCGGAAGATACGATTTCATCGATGGCGGGAGCGGTTCGTATTCCTCTCGCAGGAATATGAACATGATCGCCACTGCGATTATGAACGAGGATACCACGATCAACGCCAGGTCTGAGGACGAGTAGAGTTGGCGGTCTCCCATGCCTGGAGTGACCACATCCTCCTCAGATCCCTGCGAGAATATCGCATACCCGAGAAGCACGATTGCGGCTACTGCGAGCGCCGCCGCTGCGATTTTCGTCCATTTCACCAACACTACCTCTCTGGCAGGCC
>JAEHCN010000112.1 GCA_020696395.1 Thermoplasmata archaeon
GCGGATTCGAACCGCGGAACCACTGCTGGACAAGGTCCTAAGCCTTGCGCCGTTGGCCAGGCTTGGCTACCCCTGCGGTTTGTATCCATGCAGCATCTGCAGTTCGATATATGAATGAATCGTAACTTAGTGGCATGTGATTGGCTATTCTCTACGGTCCAGGCCGCGTAGGAACTCAGCGGTCTTCTGGACCGCAATCTCCTTTTTCGCCGGGTACGCACTGACCTTCAGCCGGATGGCGATGACGTCGTTCGACTTCTCCAGCGTGATCATTCCGTCGTAGGCCGACTGTTTGTCCACGCGTAGGAACAGGTTGCATGATTCGTCAATCCTATGTACGAGAGTTTCGGACAGCAGCTCCCGGTCACTCTCAGGCAGGCTCTCGAAGAGCTGTCTCATGACTCTTGCGTCCGTGCTGTGCGCCTCCACCACGACGATCTCATTGCCATGATGTCCCGCCGTGCGCTTCGTCTCGAGTTCCACCTCACCGACCGTGTTCAACATGGCCTGCTTCACCCTGTCAGGCACCTCGGTAGCGTGACACAGTGCTCTTGCGTGAAGCGACAAGAAAGGCCCATTCATTGACGAATACATGGCCCATTCAGTATCTAAAATGAGCGTGTCGTTGGCCGCGTTCACAACGACCCAGTCAGCCCCGCCCTCCAGATTGTAGTTCGGTGAATGATTAATACATCTGAAGTGCTAACACGTGGAGAGGGTGCATTCTCTGATTGAGGTCAGGTTTCATGGAAGGGGCGGTCAGGGAGTCGTGGTCGCTTCCGAAGTGCTTGCGAATGCGGCCTTCAAAATGGGGTTCGAGGTCGCCTCGTTCCCGTTCTTCGGTGTCGAGCGTAGAGGCGCTCCGGTCACCGCGTTCGCGCGCATAGACACAAGTCCGATCAGGATCAGGTCGAGCATCTACGAACCGGATTACGTCGTTGTACTTGACAGCTCGTTGTTGAAAGGTGTCGATGTCCTGGAGGGTCTGAAACGCTCTGGAACGGTCTTCATCAACTATCCCGACGGCAAATGTTTGCCAACCCTCCCTGGAGATTTCACGTATTTCACTCTGGACGCCACATCGATCGCGGCGGCTCACGGTATTGGGTCCAAGGTCGCCCCGATCGTCAACACGGCGATGATGGGTGGATTCTCGAGGATATGCGACGAAGTGTCCCTGGAGGCGATGGTCGAGAGCATTCTCGAGAAGGCCCCCGTGAAGAAGGAGGAGAACGCCGCAGCGGCTCGGGAGGCGTACGAGCGCACGCGTGAGGTCTCGACATGAGCAGGTCATATGAGGACATACCACTGACGCCAATCTCAGACACGCCAAGCACCGTGAACATGACTGGTCTGTGGAGGGTGTTCATGCCCATTGTGGACCTCGACAAGTGCAAGAAGTGCACGCTGTGCTGGAAATTCTGCCCCGATGCCGCGATAGAGCTCGTGGACGGCAAGCCGAAGATCGACCTGGGGTACTGCAAGGGCTGCGGCATCTGCGCGAACGAGTGCCCGGCCGAGTGCATCACCATGGTCAAGGAGGAGGGCGAATGAGGAAGGTCATGACCGGCAACTACGCTTCGGCCTACGGGGCCAAGGCCGCGAGGGCCGAGGTCATCGCCGCCTATCCCATCACGCCGCAGACATCGATCGTGGAGAAGCTGGCGGAGTTTGTGTCGACGGGAGAGCTCAGGGCCAAGTTCGTGCCTGTCGAGAGCGAGCACAGCGCGATGGCCGCATGCGTGTCGGCCTCGATCCTCGGGGCTCGAACGTACACTGCAACGAGCTCGCACGGGTTGGCCCTGATGCACGAGGTCCTCATGTGGGCGTCCGGCGCGCGGCTCCCGGTCGTGATGACCAACGTGAGCAGGGCGATGGCTCCGCCTTGGAGCGTCTGGGTGGATCACATGGACTCAGTAGCCGAGAGGGACACCGGGTGGATGCAGTTCTTCTGCGAAAGCAACCAGGAGGTCCTTGACACGATCGTAATGGCATACAAGGTGTGCGAGAGCCGCGGTATCATGCTTCCTGCGATGATAATCGAAGACGCGTTCATACTATCTCACACGTCCGAACCGGTGGACGTCCCCGACCAGGATTCGGTCGACTCCTTCCTGCCTGGTTACGACCCTGAGGTCAAGCTAGAAGTCGGGAAGCCGATGGGTTTCGGCTCGCTCGTGAGGCCCGACCAGTACATGGAATTCAGGTACAAATCGATGCTTGCCATGCGTGAGGCGAGGAACCGGATCCTGAGCGTGGATAAGGAGTTCAAACAGGCCTTCGGCCGTAGCTACGGTGGGCTTCTGGACGAGTACATGTGCGACGACGCTGAGGTGGCCCTTGTTGCGGCGGGATCCGTCGCAGGCACCGCGCGGACCGTGGTGGACAGGCTCCGCGCGAAGGGCATGAGGGTCGGCCTGGCCAGGATCCGTGCGTTCAGGCCGTTCCCGTTCGAGGAGTTCCGGTCGCTTGCCGGCAGAGTCGAGGGCATGGCGGTGCTGGACAGGAGTTACACGCACGGGGCTGCAGGGGCGTTCTTCACGGAGATTCTGGGAGCGCTGTATGATGTGCCGAAGAGGCCGGCCATGAAGAACTACATCGCCGGACTCGGAGGGCGGGACATCACGCCAAATGTGATCGAGACGATATTCGACGATATGTTCGTCCGCTGCAAGCGCGGTTCGGATCTGCAGCCGGAATGGATGGATGTGGTCGGTCTCCCGAGGAGGCGGAGCTGATGCCCCCTCTGACCATCCCTGAGGAGGAGCACGCGTACCCTGGAAGTACGGGCTGCCCAGGATGCGGAGCCAACCTCGTAATGCGTTATCTGTTGAAGGGTCTCGGCGAAAGGACCATCCTGACGATCCCCGCGTGCTGTTGGGCGGTTATGCCCGGCTACTGGCCAAGCCATTGCCTCAAGGTGCCCCTGGTGTATTGTGCGTTCGAGGCGACTGGCGCCTCTCTCTCCGGTATTAGGGCCGCGTTGGACATCAAGGGCGTCGAGGACGTTACAGTCGTCGGGTTCGCCGGAGACGGGGGCACGGTCGACATAGGCCTCCAGGCGCTGTCCGGGGCTGCCGAGCGCGGTACCGATGCGATATACGTGATGTACGACAACGAGGCGTACATGAACACGGGCATCCAGAGGAGCGGCTCCACCCCGTGGGGCGCCTGGACCACAACCACGCCGGTCGGTTCATCCCATGACTTCAAGCGCGAGCCCAAGAAGGACATCATGTCCATAATGGCGGCTCACGACGTCCC
>JAEHCN010000113.1 GCA_020696395.1 Thermoplasmata archaeon
GACTGGAGCCCTAGGACGCCAGATGAGGTACGACCGCCGGAGGTCGTCGTACTTCCGGACACGACCCGCGACGTCCAGAGGATCGTGAATATCGCCTACGCGCACGGCGTCCCTGTTACTGCAGGTGGCGGACTCACCGGGATGTTGGGAGGGGCCGTGCCGCTGTTCGGTGGCATATACATCGATACGACCACGATGCACTCGATCGTCGAGGTTGACCCGAAGAACCAGACGTTGAGAGTCCAGGCTGGAGCTACCCTGCAGGAAGTCAACGACGTGGTGAACCCATATGGTCTCTGGCTGCCGCATCAACCTGAATCGAAATGGGTCAGCACTGTCGGAGCGGCGATATCCTGTGATAACGACTCCACGTTCGGCGTGAGATACGGGAAGATACTGAACTGCCTCCTCAGCGCAGAGATAGTGACTGGCACAGGGGAGGTGCTCGAGCTCGGCCATCGCAAAGCGCACTTCACATCATCCGGGTACAAGCTCAAGGATCTGCTCGCAGGCAGCGAGGGCACGCTCGGAATCATCACCGAGGCGACATTGAAACTGGAGCCGATCCCCGAGACACGCATGGTGGAGATGATAGTGTTCCGCCGGATGGGCAGTGCGGTGGATTTCCTAAGCAGGCTCCTGAAGGCGGGCCTGTGCATCGAGGCGGCGCACATCAACTGCAAGCGTCGGCTGATGTTCTACACCTACGCCTACAAGGACAAGCACGGCAAGGACCCTGAGATACCGCCCTGGGCGGAGGCGCTCCTGGCAATCGCGTTCGCCGGCGACAAGAGTATCGTGAAGATACAGAGAGATTACGCGATCGACATTGCCGCAGAGTTCGAGGGCGAGCTGGTCAAGGAGAGGGATATCGTGGACAGCTGGTGGGCGTCCAAGTACACGCTGGAGTTCGAGCCGTTCAAGCAGAAGTGGCCGGACTCCCAACGGACGAAGAAGTTCGGTGCGGCAGACCCCGGCGTGCCCGTAGGCCGGCTGGAGGAGTTCTATCACAAATTCATAGAGGTGGCGGGGAAGCACGACCTCGAGATAGTCGGGATGAACGCGTACCTCGAGCACCCCAACAGCATCGGCTTCTCGCTCTCGTGCGCAGTCTTCGTGGACTACAGGAGCGCTGACGAGGTGAAGCGTTTCCGGATGTACCACGACGAGCTGAGCAAGCTCGCCCTGGAGTTCGAAGGCACCATGAGCACTTTCATGAGCGACACGGACCAGAAGGCGCCGTACCTCGAGCTCGAACATGGTCCTTCGCTCAGGTACATGAGGGAGATCAAGAGGCTGTTCGACCCCAAGGGGATAATGAACCCTGGCAAGAAATTCCCGCGGGAGGCGGAAGGGAAGTGACGGACCTCGAGGAGTTGAAGCACGACCTCGAGACCTGCTTCGGCACCTCGTGCGGGTTCTGCGAGCGTGGGTGCCCAGTCTACCAGACGCTGAGGGTCAAGACGCTCTCGATGAAGGGGAGGAACAGGACGATGCTCGGCCTCCTCGAAGGGAAGTTCGACGTCACCCCTTCGGTCGTGAAAGCGGCTTTTGAGTGCACCCTCTGTGGCAATTGCGACAGGTGGTGCTCGCTGAAGAACACCGAGCATACGCGTGCATTCAGGGAGCATCTGCTGAAGCACGGCGTCGAGCCGCTGAAGGAGCATGCATCGCTCCTCGCGAGCATCAAGAGTTACGGCAACCCGTGGTTCCAACCGAGGAGCGCGCGCAACAGGTGGACGAAGAAGCTGGACATACCGAAGGCCGCCCCGGGAAGACAGGAGGTGCTGTTCTTCGCGGGCTGCACATCCGCCGTGATGAAGCCGCTCATGGCGTCGCTCGCGGCAAGCGCCGAGCTTCTGAAACGGGCGGGGACCGAGTTCGCGGTGATGGGGCAGGACGAACCCTGCTGTGGCTCTACGCTGCTGAGGGTTGGACAGGCCGATGCCTTCGAGAAGCTCGAGCGAGCCAACTTCGACAAGTTCAAAGCGCTCGGCATAAAGAAGATCGTCACTGCCTGCCCGGGCTGCTACACCACCCTGAAGAAGTCTGCGGAGAAGCTCGGAGAGGACATCGATGTCGTCCACATCGCGCAGGAGGTATCGGACCTGGTCGGAAAAGGTGACCTCAAGGTCATGAGGAGCACCGAGAGGATGACCTATCACGACCCGTGCCATCTTGGGCGGCTGGGCGGCGTCTTCGAGGAGCCGCGGGAGATCATGGGGGCCGTCGCCGACTACGTAGAGATGCCCAACTCAGGGTACGAGTCGAGATGTTGCGGCGCAGGTGCGGGATTGCAGTCGGCCTTCCCGAAGCTGTCGAGGGAGCTCGCTCAGAGGAAGATAGATGAGGCGAAGTCGACCGGCGCGACCACGCTCGTCACATGCTGCCCGTTCTGTGAGACCCAGCTGAGATCCGTTCCTGGCATGAATGTGGTCGACCTCATGGAGCTGCTGCTCAAGGCTACGGATGATGCGACAAACGAGAAGGCTTGATCCGCCGACCACACTCACGGCTTGCGCTTGAGCGTCCTCTCGTAGTCCCTCAAGACATCCCTCGCTAATGTCCAGATGAGGACGAATATCATCGCTACACCTAGAGAGAGCGTCGCCGACCAAAGCACCTTCGTCGGCATGGACGCATCCGTCACAGCGATGTAGAGATACAGAAGACCTATCCCAATCACGGTGAACGCTGCGCTTAGCTTGACGGCCATCTTCGATATCTCGGACACGGTTCCAACCTCGACCATGAGTCCCCTCAAGAGCAATTATCGAACTCGGGTGTACTTAAGGATTCGGTGGGATGTCCTACTCAGACAGGAGGATTGAGTGCGCGGCATGGGTGCGAACGCCGGTCAGATGAGAAGCTCGTAAGTTATGCGCTCCCTGTCCTTCCCCTTCCGCTCCCGCTTGGTTATGGAGATTGTGCCTATCTCAGCAAGAGAGCGTACGTGCGTCCCAGCGCAGGGGCAGATGTCGAAGTCGCCTATCGTAACGACCCTCAGCTCCCGTACGGACTTCGGCAGGAGGTCCAGGTTCGCTCTTTGTGCATCGACCTCGTTCTCCAGCACATCGCGCGAGGTGGTCGTGATCCCGACGGGTGTGCCCCTCGAGAATATCTCGTTGCATCTTCCCTGCACTTCGGTGATCATCTCACCGGTGAACGTGACTGGGGCGAAGTCAATCCTCGAGCGGTCGTGATATATCTGGTTGCCCACGGTCCTCGCCCTGTAGAGATCGTAGACCACGCC
>JAEHCN010000114.1 GCA_020696395.1 Thermoplasmata archaeon
TTGTGTATATAGGCTTCTACGAAGTCTTTGGACAGCTCGGGTCGCCGGAATGGTTCGTCGTGACGAACCTCATGTTGTCCGCGGCGGCCTTCGCGGTCCTTCGAATCATCCTCAAGACCGAGTGGATCGCCTATGCGCCGCTCGCAGGCATCGTCATGCTGTTCTACGCTTTCGACAACGCCTCCTTGACGATGCTCCTGATGGTGCTGGCGATGTACGCCTACCTGCGCGCACAGTGGCGTCCCGGTGTGGCAGCGATATTCCTCATGGCGCTCGCCACCCTGACGAAGATATTCGCAGCTATCCCGCTCGTGATACTCGTTCTGTTCGAGCTTCAGAGACAGATATCCAGAAGGAACTGGAAGGATGTCTCGTGGACTCTGGGCGTGACCGCCGCGAGCGCCGTCACCGCCGTTCTTGTCATGCTCCCCTTCGGGGTCCAGAACGTGCTCGACTCTGCTATCCTCTTCCACACCAGTGAGGAGCTCCGGGCCGGCACTTCCTGTGGCGGCACGCTGCTGAGCGAGATCGCATTGGGGAGCGAGTACTATTCGATGATCAGTGCCGCCTTCGTCTTAGCCTCCCTGGTCGTTGGCATGAAGTTCCGGAGCCTGAACGACCGGATCCTGTTGACCTCAGTGGTGTTCCTGCTCGTATCGGTCAAGAGCAGTCTTGCCCCGTTGATCGTCGTCGGAGTGTTCCTGATGCTTCGCCTCAGGGAGATATCCGATTCCCGCGCGAACAACACCTCAGGCGACTCTATAGCTGAATCGGAGACGCCCGGCGAACCGTCCGCGGAACCCGCGTGATACCTCGATTATCCGTGCGTAACGCACATGCTCGTCCCCGTATCTCTCCAAAAAAATATCTATGGATTCAACCATTCCGCAAAGGAACGCGGGAAATATCGTACCAACTTCGAGGTGTTCGTATGTGTGCGAAATTTGCTTCAATTATAACCGGAGAGTTCCCAGGTCCGAAGTCTGCCGAGCTGACCGAGATGAGAAAGCGACTTATATCCCGAGCGGTCGGAATAGTCGCACCGGTGTACATCGAGAAGGCGGAAGGCTCGCTCCTGACCGATGTGGACGGCAATGTTCTCATCGACATGGGGAGCGGCATAGGCGTCACAAACGTCGGCCACAGGCCTGCAGCGGTCGAGGCTGCAATCAAGGACCAGGCAGGGAAATTCATACACACCTGCTACCAGGTCACCCCCTACGAGAGCTATCTCCAGGTGGCCGCGAAGCTCGCCGAACTCGCTCCGGGGTCGGGGTTGACGAAGAGCGTCCTGTTCAATGCAGGTGCCGAGGCAGTGGAGAACTCGGTCAAGATATCGAGACACTACAACAAGAAGCTCGCCTCGTTCTCGTTCACCCACGCCTTCCACGGGAGGACCATGATGGCCCTGGCGCTCACGGACAAGGAGATGCCATACAAAGCTGGATTCGGCCCGCTACCAGAGACCTACAAGGCCGACTTCGCCTACTGTTATAGATGTCCGCTGAACGACACCTACCCGTCCTGCGGCATAGCATGCGCCGACAAGATAGACCAGATATGGTCGAGCCCACAATTCGAGGGGAAGGTATCGTCACTGATCGGTGAGCCTATCGAAGGCGAGGGAGGATTCATAGTCCCACCGAAGGAGTTCTATCCCAGGGTGTCGAAGATATGCAAGAAGCACGGCGTCGTCTACATAGACGACGAGATACAGGCCGGTGCTGGGCGCACCGGGAAGATGTGGTGCGTCGATCACTGGCCGGGCGCGGAGCCAGATATGCTCGTTAGCGGCAAAGGGATGGGCGGAGGGTTCCCTCTCTCCGCGACGACCGGAAGGCCTGAGATAATGGACGCTCCACAGGTCGGTGGGCTTGGCGGGACCTTCGGTGGTAACCCTGTCGCATGCGCGGCCGCGCTCGCGCAGGTAGACATCATCGAAAGAAGTCTCGATAAGGTCCAGCCGATCAACTCGTACATGGTGAAGCGCCTCGGAGAGCTGCAGCAGAAGTTTCCAGTCATCGGCGAGGTCAGAGGTATGGGCGCGATGATGGCGCTCGAACTCGTCTCTGACCCGAAGACTAAGGAGCCAGCGGCCAAGGAAACCGGGGCGGTGAGGACGGCCGCTCTCAAGAGGGGCCTCCTGATACTCACCTGCGGTACGTACAACAACGTGGTACGGATGCATCCTTCGATGCTGATGCCACAGGAAGTGCTCGAGGAGTCGATGGACATTCTTGAGGAGAGCTTCGAAGAGGTCATGAAGGCCTAGCGCCGCTTGACCCTGCAGGTCGCCCCGTCGCTGCTTCAGAGCCCATTCTCTGAGGCTACCCGGTCGGCACGGGCGAGGTCGTCCTCGTCGTTGATGTTGAACGCTAGGAACGGGTCGTCGAGCACGATGGTTCGCGTCTCTGGGTTCGGAGTGACGATATTCAATCCGACCCATGTGAACGGTTCCCCTGCTGCGTCCACTCCGACCGACTCCATCCTTGGTCTAACTGCGACGCGGGAGGTGGGGACCACCGCTGCCAAGCTGTTGCCATCGAAGGCCCTCAAGAGTTCTACGACATGGTGCTCGGTGATGAATGGAACGTCCACATTGAGGGTGAGGAAAGTGTCGTCGAGCTTCTCCAGCAGCTCCATCACATCCTGGTGATACCCCATCCCAAGTGTTTCGATGATCTCCAGGCCTGCTCGTTCCGCCTCGACCTTCGTCCGAGGCGTGTGTGACGAGACTGCGACGAGGATTTCGTTCAGTCGGTCATGCGGCAGCGCGTCGACGGACCTTCGCAGCAGTTTTCTTCCTCCCACTTCCAGGAGCGCCTTCTCCACCTCGCCGTCGAACCTAGTCGCCCTGCCACCGGCCATGATGACTGCCTTCATGCGAACGCCACCCACACCAGCAGAGTCGCCCCCCTCCCTATCTCATTCACGGCGCCGAAGACGTCTCCGGAGACCCCTCCCAAGTGTTTCCTGGCTATGGCGGTCAATGCTCCTCCGGCCAGGACCCCTGTGAGGACGATCACGGCGAGCCAACCGACGACGAGGAAGCAACCGATTAGAGCGATGCCGCAGGCGGCTAGAAAACGTCGCTGGCCAGCATTCTGGACGAATAGCGACCCCATGCCATCATGCGAGCTCGGCCCGAGCAGCATGGCAGTGTTCATCGCGAGCTTTCCTCCCACTTCGGACGCGACCATCCCCAACAGGAAAGGAACCGCCCAGGGAAGTGGCCAAAG
>JAEHCN010000115.1 GCA_020696395.1 Thermoplasmata archaeon
AGTTGATCAGAAGGGTGACCGCGGCCTCTCGGGGCATTCCCCTGCTCTTCGTCTCCGCCAGCTTGACGTTGGCCAGCGAGATCGTCATCAGCAGCGCCAGAGCCGCCATCGATATCTCCTTGGTCATCGCTGGGAATCCGCCGATGGCGATCCCCAGGACCAGGCCGAGCACCATCATGATGCTGTGGCTTTGGAGGACATCGGACAGCCTCATAGCGAGTCGAAGGCGCCCGTTCGTACAAAAATGTTCGCGGAACTGCCTCCTGCCAATGTTTTTTAGACCACCCGCGTTTACCCATGCCCATGGGCCTGATCGAATGGGGCACGAGCCTCATTCTGGACTGGATATCCACCTACGGGTATGCTGGCGTGGTCTTCCTCATGGCCCTAGAGAGCGCCTGCATGCCAATCCCCAGCGAGATCGTCATGCCTTTCGCCGGATACCTGGTCTATGCCGCTGAGCAATCGGGATACGACGGGGTGGTGATGACCATGGCCGGCGTCGGCCTCGCCGGTGCAGTGGGATGCACGCTGGGCTCGATCGTCGCCTACTGGGTCGGCATGTATGCTGGAAGACCGTTCATCATCAAGTACGGCAAGTACTTCTTGATCCGTGAGAAGCATCTGCTCATGGCCGAGAGATGGTTCGATAAGTACGGCGACGCGGCCACGTTCATCAGCCGCCTCCTCCCGATAATCCGGACGTTCATCTCTCTCCCGGCTGGGATAGGCAAGATGAACTTCAAGAAATTCGTCTTCTACAGCTTCGCCGGGTCGCTCCCGTGGACGTTCATGCTTGGATACATCGGCTACGCCTTAGGACCGAGCTGGGAGGACATCATTGATACGTTCGAGAAGTTCGACATCCTCGTCGTCGCAGGCCTGGTGGTGATCGCCGTATGGTACTTCAAGAAGTTCAGGGACAACAACCGGAAGCAGACCAAGGAGGGCGCCACGGGAACCGATCAGCCGTAGTAGTGTTCGCCCTTCGACTTCTGTTCCCGGTCCAGTCTTGAACCCTTCTTGTTTATCCTCGGACGATGCGTCTCATGGTCCCTTCTGAAGGTGATGTCGACATCCCTGAGAAACCTGTTCATGCCGTCACGCATCTCCATCGGCCCCTCTCCAACGCCGCGCTTCGAGGCGACACCACTGAACACCATCAACGAATCGGATATTAGGTCGATCATGTAGACGTCGTGATCGACTATGACTGCTGACTTGCCGGATTTCTCTACGACCCTCCTTATCGTCTTGGAGGCGGTCATCCTCTGGGCCGCGTCGAGATACGCGGACGGCTCATCCACCAGATATATGTCGGCCTGTTTCCCGAGGCATACCGCGATCGCCACCCTCTGCAGCTCACCCCCTGACAGGCTCTTCACTTCGTTGTCCATGAGGTACTTAAGACTGAGCGGGCGCTCCACCTCCGCCTGGAAGAACCCTGCATCGACGTCCCTTCCGATGGTCTGGTACAGCAGCTCCTTCACGGTGCCGTCAAACTCAGGCTTTATGTACTGGGGTTTGTAACTGACCGTGACCTCTCCCTTGACTGACCCGGACGTAGGAGGGACCTCTCCGGCCAGCAGCTTGACGAAGGTCGTCTTGCCCGTCGCATTCGGGCCGACAGCTCCCACGACCTCTCCCTTCCTGATGACCCCGCCGGAGACCCTGAGGCTGAAGTTCCTGAAACGCTTCTTCAGCTCCGTGAACTCGATGAGCGGCTCGGACTGCCAATCGCTTCGGGGTGGGCGCTTCTCGAACTTGATCTCTGTATCTCTGAAACGGATGTTCTCCTCGCGCATGTATCCGTCGAGGTAGACGTTGATCGCCGACCTGACAGTTCTGGGTTGAGAGATTATGCCGTAAGCGCCTTCCGAACCGTACATGATGTGGACGAGGTCCGCGAGGAAGTCCATGATAGCGAGGTCGTGCTCTATCACGATCACCTGCTTGCGCGTGCTGAGGTCCTGGATCACCTTGGCCACTTCGAGCCTCTGGAATATGTCTAGGTACGACGAAGGCTCATCGAAGAAGTACACATCCGCATCCCTCAGGAGCGTCGCGGCCAGCGCGACCCTCTGCAGCTCCCCCCCTGACAGCTTGGAGAGGTCTCTCGAGAGCACGCTGGTGATCATCAGTCTCTCGGACAACTCGTCGAGTCCCTTCCCATCGTCTATCTTCTCCAGCAGCTCCCTGACCTTCCCCTTGTGGACGGCGGGGAGCTTGTCCACGTACTGGGGTTTGATGGCCGTCCTGATGCTGCCCTCGGCGAGCGGCTCGAGGTAGTCGTGCAGCTCGGTCCCGGAGTACTTGTCCAATACCTTGTCCCAGGTGGCTTCGGAGTCGTAGTCGCCGAGGTTGGGAATGACCTGGCCTGAGAGGATCGAGGTGGCGGTGGTCTTTCCTATCCCGTTCGGTCCCAACAGGCCTATGACCTGCCCCTTCCTCGGCACTGGGAGCCTGTAGAGTCTGAAGGAGTTCTTGCCGAACTGATGGACCGTCTCGCCCTCGAGCTCTTGCGGTAGACCGATGATCTTGACAGCCTCGAAAGGACACTTGTGTACGCATATCCCGCATCCGACGCAGAGCTCTTCGGATATCACGGGCTTGCCGCTGTCGCCCATGACTATGGTCTCCGTTCCCGTCCTTACGGGTGGGCAGTAGTGCATGCACTCGGCGCCGCATCGCTTTGGCTGGCATCTCTCCCTCAGGAGTACGGCTATCCTCATATGTCTGGGTTAAAGGTGGGCCCGTTTAAAAACATATCATGGATGATTGGGCGACGCCAGTGCCGCCTTAAGGAGGTTTTAAGTGTGGCCCTTGCGATTGAGGGCGCCGCTGAACATGTCTAGGGTACTGGTTTGCGTCGCTTGGCCATACGCCAACGGCCCGATTCACGTGGGCCATGTCACGGGTTCCCTCCTGCCCGCCGACATATTCGCCAGGTTCAACCGGCTCGAGGGGAACGAGACCATCATGGTATCGGGCTCCGACATGCACGGCGCTCCCATAACCGTGAGTGCAGACAAG
Source organism: Thermoplasmata archaeon (assembly GCA_020696395.1). Taxonomy (GTDB): domain Archaea; phylum Thermoplasmatota; class Thermoplasmata; order UBA10834; family UBA10834; genus UBA10834. Next base: position 3,034 of record JAEHCN010000115.1, read on the forward strand.
GAGAAGGTCTCCCCCGAGGAGATCGCGAACAGGTATCACGAGATCAACCTCAAGGCGATCAACGACCTGGGCATCAGCTTCGACATGTACACGCACACGCACACGAAGAACCACGAGGAGGAGGTCCAGGCGGTCTTCGCCAAGCTGATGGAGAACGGACATCTGAAGCGCATGACCACCCCTCAGCATCACTGCCCCG
>JAEHCN010000116.1 GCA_020696395.1 Thermoplasmata archaeon
GGCCGATGCCGACGCGTCCATCCTCCCTAGTGAGGCCCGCGTCGGCGAGGAAGAACTTGTCGAATACCTTACCCTTCTCCTCGTCGGAGATCCCGATGCCCGTATCGCGGACCCATATGTGCACCTTTCCGGCGAGTATGTCTGCGCCGACGGTGATGCTCCCACCCTCGCGCGTGTACCTGATGGCGTTGTCTAGTAGCGTATCGAGCACGTCGTGCAATCTCAACCTGTCGGCCAACACCACCGGCAGCTCGTTCCCAAAGAGCACCTGCACGTGGTGTTTCCTGGCGTGTATCTCGCTCTGGAGTCCGTCGAGCACCTCCCTCGTGACCATCGCCAGGTTCACCTGCTCCAGGTCCAGGTCGAGGGTCTGGTCCTGCAGCCGAGACATCTCGAGCATCTTGCCGACCAACGAGTTTATCCTGTTTATCGAGCCCAGCATGGGGGAGAACTTGTCCCTCAACTTGGGCGGTACCTCGCCGTACAACCCCTCCGAGGCCATCTCGAGATACCCGAGAATGGTCGTGAGCGGCGTCCGCAGCTCATGTGATATGGTGTTCACGAGGTTGTCCTTCGCCTTGTCGAAGGCCTTGATCTCCTCGTAGGCCTTCCTGACGGACTCGAAGTTGCCCTTGAGCTCGTCTCTCAGCCTGGAATTCTCCATCGCGGCCGCTGTGTGCATGGCGAAGGGTCTGGCGATGTCGTACTCCTGCTGGGTGAAACGCTGTGCCTTCTCCCTGTAGATGTTGATCACTCCAGCGACCTCCCCATCCTTGCCCATAAGAGGGATGCACATCATGGCGCACCCCTTCTCGTCCATGCGGTCCCTGAGGCCAGGGATGTCTTCCACCCTCTGGTCCTCCCAGGAATCCTCGACGATCTCTCCCTTTCCGGTCCTGGCCACCTCCCCTGCCAGACCGGAGATGGGGCCTATGTCCGACATGATCTCCTCGCGGCTGGGACCAGTGGCGAAGGCCGGTATCATGAGGCTCCGCTCCCAGTCCACGAGATACACCGTGATCTCGTCGAACGGGACGATCTCGCTCAGGCTCTCCGTGAGCATCCGGAGGGTCTCAGTGAGGTCCACGGGCTGCTGTAACGCGGCCGTGGCGTCGGCCAATACTCGGTATTTCCTGATGGTCTGGTTCAGCTCATCCACCAGCTCGGCGTTCGCGACGGCTATCGACGCGAGGCTGGCGAACACCTCAAGGTTCAGTATGAGGTTCTTCGAAGGGAGTTTTCCGTTGACAGGGCTGTCTGGCTCCAGAAATCCTATGATCTTGCCGTCCCGGTCCTCGAAGGTGACGTAGAGAACGTCCAGCTCGTGCCAGTCATCGTCGTGCTCCCTCGGGAGCGTCGCCCTCTCCGGGTGCATCAGGCCGTAGTATGCGCTGACGTCCTCGTTCGGTCCCGCCTTGTAGAGGTAGGTGAACCTTCCCAGTCGTTCGGATTCCCCGACGGATTTCATCAGTCGGTTCATGTCAGTCTTGGTCCCGAGGACCTGCTCCGACTCCTCAGGCGTGTATCCTCTTGTATTCACGAGGCGAAACCCGTCGGTCTTTCTGTTAAGTAGGAAAGCGTCGCATCCCTCGAACCCGAAACTCGACGTGATGATGTCAGCGATCTGCGTGAAGAGATGGTCTATGTCCCTAGTGGTCATCATCTCCGTCGTGATGGAGAGAGCTTTCTCAAGTGGATCATCCTGCACGATGGAGTTGATGATTTGCGACGTATTTCTGACTTTTGAATTCACATCGTTAGCAGTCTCGACGCCCCGACATGCGTGATCTATCGCCCGCCGTGATACTGACATCGTGAGTTATGCATGGAACACGCACAACCAGCATCCTCCCCTCTGCCCCAGAGGTTCCATGTCCGGTGCCATGAGGTTGACCGAGGAGGGATGTTCGGGTGCGGAGCCCGTCCGGAGATTCTAGCCAGAGCTGTGGAGAGTCCCCGACAGTCGTCATCCCTTCCAGAACAGTCCACAGTGGCATCTGCCAAGTCTCTCGACATCCCCGGCCCTAGTGGGTTTGCAGGGGCATTGGTATTCCGTCACGTGCTCTAGCCTGCAGGGACAGTAGAAATCGCCGAACCGATCCCTCTTGCTGAGAAGCCCGTCAATGATCTCACTCTTCATCTCGTTGAAGACATACCCGCGAATCCTCGCGAACTCGCCCACTCTGTCGCGGATCTCCTCATCCGAGAGTCTGTCCCGCCGCTCGCCAGTCCAGCCGTCATCTGTCTTCTCAACTTCTAGCATCTGGCCGCACACGGGGCATGTCACGACGCTGCCCTCTTGGACCTTGCCGTCCTCCGGGATGAACCGCGAGGAGCATACCGGACAGAATATCCTGATGCGTGGATTGTTCTCGCTCATGTGCTGAGAGCCCGCCTGAGTTTCGCCTCGTCATGTCCTACTATGACGCCAGCATCCGTGACGACAACCGGGAACGACTGCTTCCCCGTGAGCCTCTCGACCTCCGCCAACACCCTGTCTTGCTCTTCGCCCTCGAGCAGATCCACATCGACCGCTTCGTAGCTGATACCTTGCTCGTCGAGGAGCTTCTTGGTCCTCCTGCAGTACGGACACGTGCTGAGTGCATAGACCTTGACTGTTTCCGGCAGAGTCATCATCCTCTGTCGTATGTGATTGAGCCCCGCAGGTAAGATGTTTGTCCTGGACTGGTTCGGTGCTTGGTCGACCGACGCAACCTTTTTTGACGCTGAGAGCGATGGAGTGATGTTGTTCCACATGCCGGACGAGGTACTGTATCTGTCACATGCCGATGTCGAGAAGGTCGGTCTGCCTGTGTCGGAGGTCATCGACGCGGTTGAGGAAGCGTTCCGTGAGAAGGCCGCTGGAAGGACCGAGATGCCCCCCAAGCCCGGAATACACACGATGCCCAACGCGTTCATCCACGCCATGCCTGCCTATGTCAGAGTTATGCGCGCAGCCGGCCTGAAGTGGGTCAGCGGCTATCCGGAGAACCGGAAGCGGGGACTCCCGTACATCTCGGGGTTGATAATCATGAACGACCCAGATACCGGGATGCCGACCTGCGTCATGGACGCCTCCTGGGTCACTGCAAAGCGGACCGCCGCAGCCACGGCAGTCGCGGTGAAGCATCTGGCGGTCCCTGAGGCGAAGGTGTTCGGCATACTCGGATGCGGCGTCCAGGGAAGGACCAACCTTGAGGCTGTCGCGACCGTCTCGATGGATCTGGAT
>JAEHCN010000117.1 GCA_020696395.1 Thermoplasmata archaeon
GAGCTGAGTCAAGGACCCCGACCACCGGCCGCCGATGACGAACCAGTCCGCTGGCGGAGAGGCAAACAGGCCTCCCTCGCCCACGAAGCCCTCGTTCATCAGCTGCGCCTCGACCGTCTGTCTGGCGTCCAGGGAGCTCTCGGTGCCATCTTTGTGCACCAGGGCGATCAATCTACAGTGCATTCCCACCTCCTCATCAGGGTATTGTCTGCACGCTAATCATGGGTTCCCTTCATTTCTGTACCTCCTCTCCTGTGTCCTCGTTTCTGATGAGGAAGACCTCGCCGACCGTGCAGACCACGCCGTTCCTTACCGGGCATTCCGCATCCTCCCTGCTGCCCATCATCTGCTCCGCTGCCTGCACGGCGTCATCTTCCCCATCCGCCTCCACGCCGACCAAGACCGTGGCATCGTAACACACCGTCCATAGAGCCATTTCCACCTCCTATAAGATTCTAAAGGTTCTGTTTTCACCTTAGCGCGTCCAGGGGAGCCAACAAGAGGGGGCAATGTGCCTCAGATGGCAGTTTCCCCTGCCTTCAGGTGGCAGGGCCGAGGGGCTATGATTCGGGTATGCGCAAAGAAAAAGGTGACAGGAATCCGATCACCCCCCTGGCCATAACCAACTATCGGGACATCAGGAGGAGGTTTGGCATCAAGGAGAAGAACAGACAGGCCCACATCTACATCGTGGGGAAGACCGGTACGGGGAAGTCGACCCTGGTCGAGAACATGGCCATCTCCGACATCGGACGAGGCAAAGGTCTGGCCCTGGTCGATCCCCACGGCGACGTGGCCGAGGACGTGCTGCACTTCGTTCCCAGGAGGAGGATCGAGGACGTGATCTACTTCAACCCGGCGGACCTGGAGCGTCCCATCGCCTTCAATCCCCTGGAGAGAGTGGATCCCGACTACAGATACCTCGTGGCTTCAGGGATCATTTCCGTCTTCAAGAAGATCTGGGCCGAGTTCTGGGGACCCAGGCTGGAGCATATCTTGAGGCATTCCCTCCTGACCCTTCTGGAATGCCCGCGAAGCACCCTCCTGGACGTGCCCAGACTTCTGACGGACAGGGACTTTCGAAGGAGAGTGTTGACAGGGGTCAGGGATCAGCAGGTCAGGGAATTCTGGTTTCTGGAGTTCGAGAAGTATTCGGCCTGGTTCAGATCTCAGGCCATATCTCCCATCCTGAACAAGATGGGTCAGTTTCTCACCAGCATCCCGCTCAGGAACATGGTGGGTCAGAGGGAGAACACGTTCGATCTGAGGCGGGTGATGGACGAAGGAAGGATTCTGATACTCAACCTGGCCAAGGGCAGGATCGGGGAGGACACCTGCTCCCTTTTGGGAGCGATGATGGTGACCCAGATCCAGCTGGCTGCCTTGAGCCGAACCGAATTGGCAGAGGGGAAAAGGAGGCCCTTTTATCTGTACGTGGACGAGATCCACAACTTCCTGACTCTGTCTTTTGCCGACATCCTATCCGAGGCGAGGAAGTATGGATTGCATCTCGTCCTTGCCCATCAGTACATCGAGCAGCTTGAGGACGAGATCAGGGCAGCCATCTTCGGCAACGTGGGAACGATCATCTCTTTTAGAGTGGGACCCGAGGATGCGAAATACCTGGCCCGGGAGTTCCGTCCCGCCTTCGACGAGGCCGATCTGGTCAGACTCCCTAACTACCACGTCTATCTGAAACTCATGATCGATGGAGCCGCCTCTCGGCCCTTCAGCGCCGCCACAATGCGCCCGCCTGAGAGAAGGACGTCCCATAAGGAGGAGGTCGTTGAGTCATCGAGGCGGAGATACGGAAAGCCGAGGAAGGAAGTGGAACGACAGCTCCTTCTGAACTCGCCTGACGCACGGGGAGCTCGCAGCCTGAGGCTTCCGATCTAACCCGCGAGGAGTACTGCCACCCTCGCGTCGTGGCCTATCGGTCCGAGAACGTGGAGCAACCTGAAATGATGGCACCCGCAGGCGTACACTGATGTTCGGGACAACAAAACGCGTGCCAGCTGACTGGCTGAAAAGACAGATGAAACCGGAAAAGACTCGCTGCAAACGCGACGCACACCTCAAACCGACTCACGACAGCGCGATCGGCTGCAGTGACTTGTTGGGCGGCGGATTTTGTTTATGAAAAGGCTACTGACTTCACAAATGAAACGTAATCACTCATCGTTGCTTTGTAAAACTGTTTCCGCAAACTCGGCTGATGTGGAAACGGAAAGATGATGCGGTTCAAACGATTATAGGCGGCTCTGATGTATTCAAGCGACTTTACCTTGCCCTCTTTCCATTCCGGCGTATATCCCCAATAGTCCCTCACTTTGGTGGAGGCGTTTTTGCTTACCAGCGGTGCAAGTAGTGGCTCGCCCAAACTGATGACTGGAATACCTGCAAACGCCTCTAATTCGTCTTTGAGCAGGGGTAACCAGGCATCTCTGAACTCCTGAAAAACGTCTATCTCTGTGATCTGCGTAGGTGGACAGATGAAGAAGTTCTTGTAGAAATTCGTGGCATACACATTTTCGGTTATCTGGACTCCCAAAGCATTGCATACGCCCGCAAGATAGGCGCGAACACTCCCGTGTCTATCCAGATTCAGCACCGTTCTTATGGCCTTGCGAGCTTCCGGATTCTTGACCGTTGGATCCTGCCCCAACACGATGAGCCTTATTGTCCCCGAACCGCGATACGGTCTAGGGACAAGTAACGTTCTATCCACGTATCGCCCAAGCCTCTCGTCTTGTCTCAATTGCTCCAAGATGCGGTTTGCTCTCGCCTCTATCCTATTCTCCATACTCCCTTTCCAATTGGCCTTTATTGAACACAGTGCCGCCTCCCAACTAGTAGTCGCGCGGAATCCCTTTCGCCCGGCTCGTCGGCGATGGTGACCATGAGTTCATCGTGTCGGTTCTCCAGGTCTTTCATGTATCGATTAGATGCATTGGCGGTGGATCGGCAGCCCATCGGTGAAGATCGTGCTGCGCCGGTAGAGATCGTTCAGCGATCCCATGGCACTTCGGTATCAGCTAGCTGCCGTTCCCTGCATCCAGTTGGTCCGAGGTTCGCCAGTGTCGTGCTAAGCCTGGCCCATCTCAAGGAAGCTCCCGGGATGGCGTTGCTACGCCCCACGGCCACGCATGGTAAACTGCTGCCATCTCTTCTACCCAAAGCTCTCGTTCGCCTTCCCGAGAGGAGTCCTCCAGCT
>JAEHCN010000005.1 GCA_020696395.1 Thermoplasmata archaeon
GGTGTCCGGCGCTCAGCTATGTGCGCTCAACACGGATGCGAAGCATCTGCTGGCCATACACGCGCCGAAGAAGATACTGATCGGTAAGAACGTGACGCGCGGCCTCGGCGCCGGCGCCATTCCGCATGTTGGTGAGGCCGCTGCGAAGGAGAACGAGCGCGACATCCGCGACTTTCTAGAAGGGGCGAACATCGTGTTCATCACTGCGGGGATGGGCGGCGGCACCGGGACTGGGTCCGCGCACTTCGCCGCTCGACTCTCGAAGGATATGAGGGCTCTGACGATCGGGGTCGTCACATTGCCCTTCAAGGCCGAGGGCGAGATGAGGATGGAGAATGCGATGGACGGCCTCGAGAAGCTGAGGCGGCTGTGCGACACGACGATCGTCATCCCGAACGACAAGCTGCTCGAACTCGTGCCGAAGCTGCCGGTCGAAGCGGCGTTCAAGGTGGCGGACGAGGTGCTCATGCAGACCATCAGAGGTCTGACGGAGATCATCACCAAGCCTGGGCTGGTCAATCTGGACTACAGCGACATCATGACCGTGATGAACGAGGGCGGCGTTGCCTTCGTCGGCATGGGTGAGTCCGACGACTCGGATGCCGAAGAGCGCATCCAAGAGGCCATCGACGAGGCCATGAGCTCCCCACTGCTCGGCGAGATCGACTTGAAGCAGGCCAAGGGTGCGCTGATCAGGGTGGTTGGCGGACCGGACATGACCGTCTCAGAGGCGCAGAAGGCCGCAGAGGTCGTCGGCGAGAAGATAAGCAAGCACGCGCGGATCATTTGGGGATGCAGCGTCGATCCTGACAACGAGGGACAGGTCAGGATATTGCTCATTGTCACGGGGGCGAGGGCCGAACTCCTGATGGGCAAGGACAACTCGCACAGCACCGTCGCCGCAGCCGGAGGGAGTGCCTCGAGGTCATCCGCGTCAGATGACGATGGGATAGACTTCGTTCACTGAAGACGGGAGCGACATCCGAGCGCAGAAACCTATTAACATTCCACGGCGGACACGTGTTTCCGTGTCCGCCCCCCTTCAGCTCCTCACTCTTCTCTCGAGCTTCCCTTCCAGCGCCAGCTCGTCCGCGAACCTCGCGCCGCACTCGGGACAGAACTGGTCTTCGAGCTCTACGCTCGCGCCGCACTCGGAGCACTCCACCCCCGCGACTCTGTCCGCGAAGATCACCCCGCACTCGCACGTGAACGCATCCTTCGACACCCTCCTGCCACATGCTGGACATTCGCTTATCTCCTTGACGAACGAGTATCCGCAGATGGTGCATCTGAGTGAGGTCTCCGGTATCTCCGCGCCGCACTCCGGGCAGATCATGTTCCCCTCGCCGACCAGGAGCACGCCGCAATCGCACGTGCCGTCCTCATCGGAGACGATGCGACCGCACTCGGGGCACTGGAACAGGTCCCCGGAGAACTCGGGTGAGAACACGACGCCGCATCTCCGGCAGAAGACATCCTCGTCCGAGAGCTTCGACCCGCATTCGGGACACTGCAGCTCCCGCTGGTACATCGTGCAGTCGCAGGTCTCTCCGTCCAGCAACCTCCGGCCACAGATGTCACAGAACATCGCGGTGTCCGGCGCTTTGCTCACCTCGTCCCGCATGCCGAGATATGTCCTCTCGGTGATCTCCCCCAGGAGGAACCTCTCCTCCAGCAGGAACAGCTTGTCCTGCTTCGAGAGCCTTGCCGGCTTCACGGCAGGCATATCGGAGTCCACCACGTGCGGCCTCTGTTTGACGTACCCGAGCTCCTTGCCGCACGCCGGACATGCATTAGTACGCATGGCGCACGAGTTGTGATATTGGTTCTCGCATCCGCAAAGCACGCTGGGCAGGTCCCTCTTTATCACGCCCAGGCAGATGCCGCACTTGGCCTGGCCCTTGATGCGTACGGCCTTCACCTGAGGCCGTGTGCGCACCTGCATCCTCCGGGCCGCTGCCCTGCGCATTCTCCCCTTGGGCACGGCGATCATGCGCGGCCTACTGGCCATCAGACCGCGACGGGACCAGGTCCGTCCAAGCAACCGACGGTTCTCCTTCATGTGCCGCTTCCTCCCCGGAGAGGTTTCAGTAGATGGCCGGCATCTCATATAAATCCCCGGGAATCGATACGCGTGGCATGTCTGTTAAGGACGCGGTGAATACTGTCGGCGGACTGATGGAGATATCCGCTCGGACGGCTCCCAAGGCCGCGGGGCAGGATTTCATAGAGGTCAAACTGGTCGACGAATCGGAGAGGGTGGCGCTCGGTACGGACATGATACAGGTGTCCAAGGAGCGCGCCATACCCGGGTTCGAACGTGACGGGCAGAACGTGCTGGATTCCGACGCAGTCCTGCTGATAGGTCTCCTGCCTCACAAGGGGATCGGCCTCGACTGCGGCGCCTGCGGCTTCGCAGGCTGCGAGGAGTTCAACAGCAGGTCACACAGCGGGGACTTCGAGGGACCGAGCTGTGCGATCCGGTTGCTGGACCTCGGGATAGCGCTCGGGTCGGCGGCGAAGACGGCCATGGAGCACAACGTGGACAACCGCATAATGTACAGGATAGGCGTTTCCGCCAAGCGCCTCGGGATGGCCAAGTCCAGGCTCGTGCACGGCATTCCCCTATCGGTGAAGGGGAAGAACATATTCTTCGACCGCAGCAAGAAGTGAGAGGCTCCTCACTTCGCGCGAGCCGGCTTACGAACGACCGTCGGAGGGGTCCCGAGGTTCGTGCCGTCCATGAGATACGCCCGGGCCAACAGTGTATCGACCAGACCGTTCCGGAGGAGCGGGCCGAGCAGACCCCCTCCCGCATTGACCGGGCTCCCAGTTATGAGTGGGTTGAACGCGGGCACGATCACGAGTTCCTCCGGATGGCTGGAATACCGCCCGAGCACCTTCTCCTTGACCAGCGGAGCCCTGTACCAGCACTTCTCGTTCATCCTGCCGCCCATCGAGTCCTCGAACAGCACCGACGGGTGCACATGCCCCATCACGAGCCTTCTACACGACATCGTTTTCTGCGAGGGCCACACATGACCATGGAATGCACCTGCCCCTTCTATCACAGTTCCCTGGGTGGCCGCCACTACGCATCCCTCCGGAACGACGTCCCTGAGCCCTCCGTCATGATTTCCGGGCGTGATCACGACTGCCTGGAAGACCCGCATCAGTTCCCGCATGACGTGCCTGATCTCGCGGTCCTCCCGCACGCTCGCGTGTGTTATCCTCTGCTTCACGTCTCCCAGTATCAGGAGTCTATCGGCGTGGGACGCGAGCGACTCCATCGTGGAGAGCATTTTCGGCATCTGGTTGGGCACGTTGAACCCGGCCGCTCTCAGGGACGCCTCTATCCCTATGTGCAGGTCGGCTATGCATGCCCATCTTCGCTGGCCAGCGATGACGAGCGCTGGAATGTCGGGCAGAGGCTCCAGGTTCACGCCACGCATACTGGTTGCTCCACGATAAAAAACTACTCCCCTATCTCCCGGCCGAAAGGCGAAGAGCCAGCATCATGGGCAGGCCGGCCCTCAGGATCGCCTCGGAAGCCTCCTCCACGGGATACTCCACCTTCATCAGCTGGCACGCCCGGGATTCGGTGTCGAGCAGCGCATAGCCCGCCCTAGGATCTCCGTCGCGCGGTTGCCCGACAGCCCCAGGGTTAATCACCATCCCAGCGGGGAAAGTCCGCGCGAAAGGGACATGGGTATGGCCCAGGATGACGAAAGCGCTCGAGCACCTGCGTAGGATCTCCGGGTCGACACTGTTCTCGTAGATGTACTCATCGCGGTTCGTGTCCGACCCGTGGTGCACGGATACCTGCTCTCGACCCGCATCGAAGCTTCCGAACGGCCTGAGCGACCCTAGGTATTTTCGGGAACTCTCGTCCAGCCGCTCGTTTGTCCAGAGCGCCGCGGCTGCGGCGTAGGGATTCATGCGGTACGTGTCTCTGGTCAGCGCGGCAGCGTCGTGGTTCCCCTCTATTGCGAGGTCAACCTCGTTGGAGATCCTCCTACAGCACTCGTTCGGGTGGGCCCCATACCCGACGATGTCTCCGGCGCAGACGATCGTGTCGGGCGCGAGGCCTGCGAACTCCTCGAGCACGACCTCCAACGCGAACAGGTTCGAGTGGATGTCGGAAACGACCCCTATCCTCATGCCACGCACTTCATTCGAGGTTGTCGTACTCGTATCTTCTGAGAACGATCGGTATCTTGTCGATCACGTCAGTGGCAACCAGGCCGTAGCTCTTCTCCTCGAAGGCAAGGTCCCCCGCGAGCCCCATCGCGAAGGCCCCGATCCTTGCGGCATGGAACGGCTTCGCCCCCTGCGCTATCATTCCAGCGACAAGGCCTGTGAGGACATCTCCCGTTCCCCCGACTGCGAGAGCGTTGTTGCCGGTTCTGTTCAGCTTGACCATCCCGCCGTCGCTGATCACATCCATCGGGCCCTTCAGCAGTATGACCGCCCTCAGCCTCGCCGCTGCCTCCTTGACCTTCTCGCCTCTCTTCGCAGGGTCGTCGGTCCCAAGAGCCTTGCCCGTGAGCCTCTTGAACTCGTTCGCGTGTGGTGTGATCACGACCTGTTTGTGCCTCAGCATCTGCGGCTTGGATCCGCACGCTGCGATGGCATCGGCGTCTATCACCATCGGTTTTGTGCACTTAGGGACGAACATCTGCACCGTCCTCAGCGTCTCAGGTGCGGAGCCGAGCCCTGGGCCGATCGCGACCACGTCGGCCTCCTTTGCCATCGAAAGCAGGTCCTGCACATGCCCCTCCTGCAGGATATCTCCTTCGAGTGAGCGTACGATCAGGTGTGGTGAGTGGACCGACACGGGGAGGGCCGCCGGCTCGGGCGTCGCGACGAACACGAGGTCAACGCCCGACCTCATGGCGGCCATGCCCGTGAAGGCAGGCGCTCCGGTGTACGGGCCGCCCCCTATCACCAGGACGCGCCCCGCATCCCCTTTGTGGGCGTCCGACTTCCTACGCGGCAGCAGCGAGAAGTCCCCGGGGCCGCAGTAGGTCTGCGCGTCCTCGGGAATGCCAATGTCCGCCACGATTATCTTGCCGGAGTTCTTCCGGTTCATCCCGGCCTTCGCTGCGTGGAAAGTCACGGTAGCCTGGGGGCGTACCTTCAGTTCCGAAGGCCAGCCCGACGGCACGTCGACGCTCACGACGGACTTCCTAGACCTGTTCAGCTTCCTGATGACCCCAGCGGCTGGTTCGCGCGGTTTGCCCTTCAGACCGATTCCGAACATCGCATCGATGACGACGTCGCATTCCCTGATGTCGAAAGCCTTGATCCCTGTGGCCAGCGGTCTCACCCTGTGAAGGTTCATCGAGGCGATGTCAGAGGACGCTCCGTCCTCCGGGTCCAGGAGATGTACGGTGACTGGCATCGTCCGTGTCAGGTGTCTCGCAGCGACAAAGCCGTCGCCGCCGTTGTTGCCTTTGCCGCATAGCACGGCGATCCTTGTCTTGGATGGGTAGCTGTCGGCCACATACCTGGCCACTGCTGCCCCAGCGTTCTCCATGAGCGTGATGGTCGTCACTCCGAGGTGCCGAGAGTTGATGTCGAGAACCTTGACTTCCTCTGAAGGAATGGGGCTTCTTTCCACGGCCATTCGGATGGGTCAATGGCGTATTAAATCTGCCGAGCCCAGACGGTCGTCCGGGGCGCGGTTCAAATAGCCCAGATGACGCGGCCCAGAAAAGAACTAAATATGAAGACTTCGTAGTCCTCAGCGTCTTTGGCAGGGAATGCATAAGTGACTGAGATAAAGAGGTTAGTCCTCGATGTGCTCAAGCCCCACCATCCCACGATTATCGAGATGGCCCACAGGATAAGTGTTTTGAAAGGCGTCTCCGGAGTGAATTGCACCCTGGAGGAGGTCGACAGGGAGACCGAGAGCGTGAAGATCACGATCGAAGGCTCGTCGATCGACTTCGACTGCATAGAAGAGACGATATCCGACTGCGGCGCAGTGATTCACTCGGTTGACAGCGTATCGGCGGGGAAGGAGCTCGTGGAAGAGGTGGAGACCCCACAGGACCGGTAGGCGACGATTACTGCTTGGGCAGCTCCTTGAGCTTATGAGCCACCTTTGAGACCAGTTCGGCCTTCTTCAGCTTGGGCTCGACCAGGACCCTCCCTTCCTTCCTGTACCAGAACCGGGGGTAGGACTTCTCGAGCTCCAGTATGCAGTCCAGTTTGAGGGACCTCGCGGCGTCGTACAGCATCCTCGCGGACGGCGCTTCGACGGCATCCTTCTTCGGTATCTTCCGGCCGGAGGTTCGGCTGACGCGCGAGTCGAAGTACGACGGCCACAGGACAATGGCCTTCTCAGGGTCAACAGTCATCGGCTATCCGATTTGCCAACGTCCCTCCTGTATCTAATACTAACGGTCTGGGCATGATAATCCGGTCAGTTTGCAACTTTTATCTACTGCGATACGGTTCTAGAACCGGGGAAGAATGATGATTGACGAAGATGTCGCAGAGCACATGCTCGACCTGGCCACGGCGAAGGGGCCCCTTGTCCTTGCCGAGGTCCGCCTTGAGACGTCAGACCGCAGGAACATGACCGTCAAGCAGGGCGAAGTGCACAGCGTCAGCACATCCTCTGATGCCGGTATGAACGTCCGAATAGTGCTCGATACCGGGATAGGGTTCGCCAGCACGAACAGCATATCGAAGTCCTCGGGGGCGGTGCTGGTCCGCAAAGCGCTCGGCCTGGCCAAGGCCGGGAAGCGGAAACGCAAGGTCAAGCTGTCTCGTGAGAAAGCGGTCACCGCCGACTGGAAGGTTCCTCAGAAGCGCCCGCTACGCGACGTGTCCGACGAAGAACGCATGTCATACCTCAATAGCCTCGACGCAGCCGTCATGGACTCAGGGTCCAAGGTGCAGGGGAGGTACTTCGACATTGCAGACGGCGAGGTGGAGCGATTGCTGCTCAATTCTGAGGGTACGAGGGTGCGGTCCCAAGTGCCGATCATTCGGATGTTCTCCTTCAACATGGTCTCGTCCAAGGGGCAAAGCGAGCAGTCTTTCAGGGAGTGGGGCTCCACGGGAGGCTGGGAGCGCATCGACGGATGGGGCGCAGCGCCCGCCCTATCCGAGGAGATACGCGTACTCAAGGACCTGATCGACCACGGCAAAGCCGTCAAGCCTGGCAGCTACGACCTGCTCTGCGGACCCGAGGTGGCTGGAATTGCGGCACACGAGTCATGCGGTCACCCGATGGAGGCCGACAGGATACTCGGCCGGGAGATGTCCCAGGCGGGCAAGTCGTTCGTGAAGCCGGATATGCTGGGCGAAGTCATAGGGTCGAAGCACGCGACCGTCATCGACGACCCTACGGTCCCTGGTTCTTACGGCTACTACGAGTACGACCAGGAGGGCGTCCGCGCGAAGCCGAGGTTCCTGTACAGGAAGGGCGTCATCAACGAGTTCCTGCACAACCGCGAGACGGCTGGGGCGTTGGGGTCGAAGAGCAACGGCTCATCCAGGTCCGAGGTCTACTCGAAGGAACCGATCACTCGAATGGCCAACACGTTCGTGGCACCCGGCGACCAAGGCGAGGACGAGCTCGTTCAGTCCGTCCGCGACGGCGTGTACATGAAGTCGTTCACCGAGTGGAACATCGATGACAAGAGATACAACCAGAAGTACGTCTCCAGGGAGGCCTACTTCGTCAAGGGCGGCAGAATAGCTGGCCCCGCGAGAGGGTGCGTGCTCGAGATCACGACCCCGCGGTTCTGGAAGTCCCTCGACGGCGTGTCTGATAAGGTCGAGTTCGTTGCTGCGGAGTGCGGCAAGGGCGATCCCATACAGGGCATGGAGGTATTGACTGGCGGGCCGATGCTCCGGCTCAGGGGGGTGCATTTGAAATGAGCAGGCTGAAGGAGACTGCCGAGAGACTCGTCGAGGTCGCCCGGGACGCAGGTGCCGACGACGCAATCGCCGAGGTGATCGACAGCTCTACCGACCAGATAAGATTCTCCAACTCGATGATAGATACCTCGAACTTCTGGAGAGAGGTCCACGCACACGTGTTCGTCGCCGTGGACGGCCGGACGATATCCTCGGACGTGAGAGACCTCAAGGGCGCGCCTAGCACCGTTCGCGAGCTCGTGCGCATGGCGAAGCTCACTCCCGTCAACGAGGGTTACAGGGGCATCGCGTCCGGCCGGTTCAAGTACAGGCGCACGAGGACAGACCCCAGGATGCTGTCTCTCAGGAACCCAGCGAGGTTCGTGCACGACGCCATCGGATCCGCGCTGGAGAACGGCGCCGTGGACGTCGGTGGAACGTTGTTCGTGAGAAGGGGGCGCTGGGGTATAGCGTCGTCCAAGGGCGCCCTTGCGGAGGATGGGAACGCCTCCATGGATCTATCCGTGCGAGCGTTCACCCAGCCGGAGGCTTCCGGGCAGGCCGTGTGCGTCACTACGACGGTATCGAAGATGAAAGCGATGGACACGGGCGCGAGGGCAGCTGACCTGGCGGTCAAGGCGAAGGACCCAGTGCAGGGCGAAGAGGGCAAGGTGGACCTCGTGATGGAGCCGCTGATAATGGGCAGCATGACGGGCCATTCCGCGAGCATGGCGAGCGCCCTCGCCGTCGAGCTAGGCATGTCCATGTACGCGAAGAAGATTGGCAAGAGGGTCGCGTCGGAGGATGTGACGATCATAGACGACCCGTCCATGGGCTCGATGACTCGTAGGACTTTTGATCACGAGGGAATGCCCACTAGGAAGAACATCGTGATTAAGGACGGCATGCTGAAGAGTTATCTGCACAACACGTCGACTGCTAGGAGATTCAAAACTAGGTCGACCGCCAACGCCGGCCCTATGATTGCCGGCCAGTTCACCACGCCGAACGAACCGGTCGTGTTCCACACGGTGCTCAAGCCCGGCGAGTGGAAGCTGGACGAGATCATCGAGGACACAAAGAACGGCCTGTACCTGAACAACACGTGGTACACGCGTTTTCAGAACTCCTCGACCGGAGACTTCTCAACCATTCCTCGGGACGCCCTCCTGCTGATTCGGAACGGCGAGATCGTAAGCTCGGTGAAGAACATCCGCGTGAGCGACAACATGCTGAGGTTCTGGAAGAGCGTGGACGCGGTCTCCAGGACCGTCGAGGAGGTATTCTGGTGGGGCGAGGCTGATCCCGGACACCTTCCAGCTGCGAGAGCCAGGAAGATCAACATAACGCGTTCGTCGTGATTGCGCGGCAAGTTCGTTCTGACAAAGCCTGCGCTCTTGGAGGAATCGACAGATATGACGCCCTACTTCTCCGTCTGTACGAGCATGGCGTTCACCACTCCGTCCTGCCCGCACCGAGAGGTTATCACGGCCTCGCCTAGCTCGGTCATGACGGTCGCGCCCTTGGTCATGATGTTGCGCTGGACGTAGTTGGGGTTCGACGGGTTGCTCTTCACGGTTAGAATCTTGACCCTCTTGACCTCCTTGGTCTTTGGGTCGACGACGTTGGCGGCATCGGCCAGCAGTATGCGCCCCTTCTGGTTCGAACCCTTGGTCCTGTACTGTTTGACCTTTGGGCTGCCCAGGCGCGTGAACTGCTTCTCGCGGCCTATCTCGAACTTGCGCTTCTTCCGAGACAGTCTTATCCTCCCGCCTGAAGCCTTCCTCTTCGGTCTGCCCTGCCAAATAGCCATCTGTCGCCTCAGTTGATGGGAAAGTGGGAGGGGTATTAAAACGTTTTCGCGCTCAGGTTCTGCACATGCTCACTCTTATGCTCTGCTGGATGTGTATCTTGGTGTAGTAACCTTCCTTGGCCGGCCCAGGGTTGACGAAGACAGTCCCACGGGACACGGTCTCGCCCCTAGCCTCGTGTATGTGTCCGGACAACGCTAGGCGCGGGCGTAGCTCCCCGGCCACGTCGAGGAGCGCCTTGGAGCCCATGTTGCACCCTCCCTTCGAGAGGTCGTTCATCCCCAAGGGAGGCGTGTGCGTCACCATCACACCTCCGCGCACACCGACGGCTCTGATCTTCTCAGCCATCGTAGCCTCCTCGACCTCGAAGGGCATCCCGTACGGTGAGGGCGGGGCTCCGCCGAAGCCGAAGAATTTCAAACCCTTGATGTCGACAAGTCTTCCATGAACGCTCGCGCCCGCCTTGGCCAGCAGGTCGACGATCGTGTTCGTGTCGCAGTTGCCAGGCACGCCGAGGACCGGCACCCGGACCTGTGCGAGGAAGTCCTTCACATACTTCGGGGAACCGTTCGTCGTGAAATCCCCGCACACCACCACTGCATCGAAGGCGTCGTCCTCCAGAGCGTTCCTCAGCACGTTCAACGCCTTGTTGGAGCCGTGCAGGTCGGAGCATACGAGCAGATGTACGTCCGTCATGTAAGTCACCACGGCATCGTAATTCCGAGCGATGCGTCGCCGAACACCAGCAGATAGGCGACGACGTATCCAGCGACCACTCCTCCGTTCAGAAGGGGCAGCCCTGCCTGCGGGTTGCCCCGGAGCACGAACCTCATCAGAATCGCGAATCCTAGCAGGGCACCGGCCATCGCTCCCAGCGCCACGAGTAGGTTGCCAGGGAGTCCAGCCACCGCATCATCGCTGAGACAGTAGAAGGCGGACGATATCAGCACGCCCGGGATGATCAGATCGCCGAGTCCCATGAACATCGCGTCCCTCTCCCGCTTCTCCTCTATCTCCTCCCTCAGGGGACGCTGCTTCAAGTACGAGTAGCTGAGCTTCTTCGGGATGACGAGGAGGATCGGCAACTTCATCTGGGTCACTCCGTCCGCGAGCGCCACCATGTGTTTCGTGCCGTATACGGAGACCGCGTCATACACCGCGAGCGCGACGAGCAAAACCATGACGGGGAGGATCTGGAGGGAGATGCCGAGTATGCCGATCACCCCTATCGCCACGAGAAGCCCTGTCGCGTCTATGACATACCACTCCGGCTTCTTCACCAGATAGTATGTGAGTATGCCCGTGAGAACGAGCGCCCCGAAGAACGCGAGCGTTCCCTCTCCCATGCCGGCTGTGAACTCCTCCAGCACGAGCCAGAGCACCAGGAACATCGTGTACGCGACCGCTCCTATGAATATGACTTTCACTAGGCTCTCCCTCTTCTTCTTTATTATGTACAGTACGAGGAACGTGAAGAGTACGATGGCCGCGAGGTAGTATATCGGTATCATGGGGTCGTTGGGGTCCTCGAACGCTTGATACTCCTCGCCTAGGACCGTGCTGACCATGAGCAAGGCGCCTATCTGCGCGGCACAGAACATGATGCCCATGACGATGACCGCCCTGGTCGACGACTGCATCGCCCCCGCTATTCAGGAGAGTTTTAGAAATAGTTTGTGTAGCTGATGCCAGCGGAAAAACATCAAATATCTACAACCGGGTCTCCCCCTTGTGCCCGACCTCGAGGTCCTGAAGGTAGACGCGTTCACCAGCGAGTCGCTGGCCGGAAACCCCGCGGCGGTCGTGCTCGACGCGGACCAGCTGGACGAGATGCAGATGCAGCGCGTGGCCGTGGAGATGGCTCTCAAGTCCACAGCTTTCGTCATGAGGTCCAGGAAGGCCGATGTCGGGCTGCGGTACTTCACGCCGGTGTCCGAGGAGCCGATATGCGGCCATTCGACGATAGGCGCCCTCTTCGCACTGGCGGAGGCGGAGGCGTTCGGGAGTTCGCCAGGGGGTCGTCGCCGGCTCGAGACGACGCTGGGCATCCTCCCGTTCCATGTCGAGAGGGCGAGTGACGGGAGGGTCACGATATGGATGACGCAGAGGAAGCCCATGTTCGCTGGCGTCGACGAAGTCACAGAGGTGGCCAGCGCCCTCGGGGTCGACGTGGACAAGATGTTTCACGAGGAGTTCCCCCTCTGCAGGGCATCCACCGGTATCCCCTGCCTGTTAGTGCCGGTCCGTTCACTGGACACGATGGAGCACTTGGAGCCGAAGCCGGCAGAGATCTTCGAACTTGCGAGAGAGCACGAGGTGAACGCTGTGTACGCCTACACTTGGAACGTGCTCGATAGGGATTCCACGCTTCATGCGAGATGCTTCGCCGTCACTCCCGACTACCACGAGGATCCAGGGTCTGCGATGCCCGCGGGCGCTCTGTGCTCCTACCTGGCACAACACGAGTTCATCCCCCGGGACAGACTGGACCGCGTGGTCGTCGAGCAGGGCACATGGCTCGGGAGGCATTCGAAGATCTTAGCTAAGATAGAGAAACGTGGCTCCGCGATAAGAAAGGTCGAGGTCGGCGGCTCCGCCTTCGTGTCCCTGAGGGGGAAGCTGACAATCTGACCTGTCGAAGAATCACGAGACCCTGGTCCCGAACGCCATGCTCCCGGTGACCTTGTCTATCCTGGCCTTGATCTGGGTGCCCTTCGCGCTGCCAGGCACATAGATGATGAACCGCCCCTTCCTCGCGATCCCGTCCCCCTTCTTGCCGACATCCTCGATCATGAGGTCGTATGTCTCCCCCGCCTCGACGTCGTCCGCCTCCTGCTGCTTGACCTGCTTGCGCACATGCACAGGCCTGTGTGCGCCACACGTCTCGCATGTGAGGATGAGTACCCTCCCGTCCTTCACTATCTTCGTATCTGGACGGTCACACTCAGAGCACAGGACATATTCATCAACGTAACTCTCTATCCGTTCGGCGATCTGCGCCGTGCCGACCTTGCCCTTGAACACGACTCTCTGTCCCTCGATAGTCCCCGCCGTCCCAAGTTCTCTCAGCAGGTATCCGAACACGTGCTCAGGGTCTCTCCTGAGCTTCTCTGCTATGGCACCGAAGTTGCGTATGACCGTCGTCTTACCCTCGATCATGACATCTGGTTCGGGGATCTGGAACCTGTCATGCGCCTCGAGGGTCTGCGGCAGCTCCTTCTTGGCTCTGTCGAGCAGCGCTTCGTAGTCGAGGCTCTCGTCTGGTGCCATACCTGGCACCATAGCATGATTCCGTAGTTAAAACTATTGCAGCCATAGCCGAACCGTGATGTCGCTCCAGTCGAAAGTGCGGTGTGCGGCCTCCATCATCATCCAGGAACGCCTACTTGCGCGAAACGTTTAAGGACGGCTCTGTACAATCGGGCCGTAGAGACTCTTCTCCCAGAGGGTGAATCTGACGAATCACCTGTCCCTCCCCGACAGGCCGAATGCCGGCAATATCCCCAGGCTGGGCGAGCACAGGTTCTCCCTTTTCGACCTTGTTCCTGACGACGTGTCCGTCGTCAGGGACGATCGCACGATCATCTTCCTGAACCATCGGATGAGGGAGCGGTACGGCGACCTTACAGGCAAGAAGTGCTTCGAAACATCGCTTTCATCTCCCGAAGTGTGCGGCGGCTGTCCACTACGTTCTGATGTTGGCTCCGTCCGATACCCTCACAGTAGAACTGTCCACACCTCCGGAGGAAGAGCGCTGGACATCACGACGAACGGATATGAGGACATCGACGCCGGCTGCTCGTACTTGGTGTGCGTGATCCATGACGCCACCGAGCGCAGGGACGGCGAGATGCACACAGATAGGCTCGCATCGTCCCTGGACCACATGTCCGAGGCGATTGCCTTATTCGACGTCGATGGAAGGGTCGTTTACACCAACCAGTCGTTCTCGATAATGATGGATATGGAGCCGAGAGATGCCCTAGGGAAGTCGCTGGGCGCTCTCACTGAAGGGTCGTCGACCGACCTTCCGGTCAGCAGGATATTGTCGTCCCGTGGGAACTCCGGATGGAGCGGTGAGACCTCCGGCGTCACAAAGGACGGCTTTGAATCGTTCATCCACGTCGATGCGAAACCCGTTCACGACCGCGCAGGCAAGGTCATCGGGATTGTCGCCAACTTCAGAGATGTGACCCTGGATCGTCAGGAGAAAGCGGAGACCGAACGCTATCGCTCGCAGCTGGAAAAGAGGATGGAGCAGAGGACCACGGAGCTTGCACACAGGGTCAACCAGCTGACGATGATTAACAAGATCGGCCGCGTGGTCACGTCGATCTTCGACCTCGAGGACTTGATGAAGGAATTCGCAAGGTCTCTATCCTCCGGGTTCGACTATCCGATAGTGGCGATCCTTCTCTGGGACAGGGACAAGGGAGAGCTGCGCTACAGGGCAGGTGGCGGGAGCGATGTCGATAGCTTTTTGGGCCATCGGGGGCAGAAGATGAAGGAAGGCTTGATCGGTCACGCAGCCTACTTCTCCGAGACGCTCGTCACTGGTGATGTCGATGCGGACCCCCGGTTCCTACGGGGATACGTGGCCGACACGAAATCCGAGGCCGCCGTCCCTCTCACCTACAGAGGTGAACTGATAGGTGTGCTAGACATCCAGAGCGACCAGAAGGACGCCTTCACGAGAAGCGATGTTACGGTCCTGGAGATGCTCGCGGACATACTCTCGACCGCGATGATCAACGCTCGTACGGTAAGCGAACTCAAGGAGCGGGAGAACGCCTTGTCCGTCTTGGACCGGATCAGCAAGCAGATATCGATGCGGCTGGAGCCGAAGATCATACTGGATCAGATTGCGAAGGACGCGGCGTCGTTGCTGAACGCGGAGAAGGCCCTCGTGGGACTTCTGGACCCCGACAGAGACTACATGAACTGGGTGGCGTTGCACAACATAGACGCCGCCACGATGGAGGAGTTGCGGCATTCGGTCGAGAACGGCGTGACCGGAAGAGTCCTGAGGCGCGGCGTGGTCGAGATCGTGAACGAGTACGCTATCGACCCGGACGCAATTCCGAGAGCTGCCAATCTGATGGACATCAGGTCGTTGATATCCGCGCCTCTGATGGGAGGAGGCAGGCCGATTGGAGTCATCAACGTATATAACAGGCGTGACAGCGGGGGATTCAGGAAGAGCGATGCAGCCCTTCTCTCCTCTCTTGCGGACCACGTCGCAATCGCGCTTGAGAACGCCAACCTGCTAACGGACCTCAACACGAGGATTCGCTCGCAGCTGACCCTTCTGGACACGGCCGTATCGCTCCAGCGCGGAATCGACTCGGGCAGTATCTATCAGACGGTCGCGGAGAAGCTCGGAGAGGTCGTTTGGTACGACAGCTTGAGCGTCTACAAGGTTGATTACGAGAACAAGATGATGAGACCCGTCGTCGCCATAGGACGGAACTCATCCGAGGTTATGGCTGACGTCTTTCCCGTGAGCGAAGGCGTATCGGGCAAAGTTGCACAGACTGGCGTCGCAGAGATTGTCAACGACACCTCTGTTGATGACCGGGCGGTGCTGGTGAGCGGCACGAAGGACGACGTCGAGGAGGAGGCGCTCATGGCCGTTCCGTTGAGGGGCAGCAACCGCGTCTTGGCGGTCCTGACCATGTACAGGGAGACTGGGACCGGTTTCTCGACTGCCGAGAGGGACATAGCCTTGCTGTTCGCCAACCAGGCGGCGGTTGCGATGGAAAACTTCGAGCTCAGCGGCACGAGGGAACGATTGTTGGAGGAGACCCAGATCAAGATACTCCAGATGACGAAGGTGCTCGAGGTGACGACGTCCATCATGTACATGGATGACATCGATTCCGTTCTGCAGCGCGTCTCCGAAGCGGTGGTCGAATCGTTCGGTTTCAAGAGGGCGGAAGTACTGATGCTCGATGAAACTACGGGCGAGTTCATCATTTCGGGGTTATCAGGATTCCCGGAATGGATTCAGAGAGGAACCGTATCCGAAATGGATGTGGCAGTCGAGGGATTGAGACCCGAGTTTAAGATCAGCGAGACGGCGCACTACATGCCGTACGAGCGCCAGCAGTTCGATGTCGACCGGTTCTACTTCCTCGCCAATCCGGGGCTGGCCGACCGCCCGAGGGAGTCGCCCGACGCGTGGCACGAGCGGGACCTGCTCGTGTTCGCCATGAAGGACCGCAGCAACCAGCTGATCGGGTACATGCTCGTCGACGAGCCGACCGACCTCAAGGTGCCGAAGAAGGAACAGCTCGAGGTACTTGAGATACTCGCCTGCATGGCATCGATCGCGGTCGTCAACTTCCGCCTATTCGAGGATCAGGTGGATGCGGTCAACGAGATAGCACTGCTCAACGATCTGATGACGCACGACATCAACAACTTCAACCAGGGCATCATGGGCTATCTTGAGCTACTACTCGAGGACGCGCATCTGCAGGAGAACCAGAGGAAGTACGCCGAGAGGGCGCTCGTTCAAGTCAGGAACAACGCCATGCTGATAGACAACATGCGCACCCTCGCCAAGGTGAGGGCGATGGACGAAGAAGAATACTCGTCCCAGAAACTCGGCCCAGCAGTGAATGACGCCATCACCATCGTGGAGAAGATGTATCACGACAAGCGCGTCACCATCATGTCAATGATACATCCCGAGGAGGAGTGTTTCGTGAGGGCCAACGCGTTCCTCAGGGAGCTCTTCGTCAACGTGCTGTCCAACGCCGTCAAGTTCGACCAGTCTAAGCAGGTGAAGGTGGAGGTCTCGACTGAGCAGAAGAGCGCTGATGACGGCGAGTACTGGCTCGTGTCGATAGCCGATCGCGGCCGTGGTATCTCCGACGACCGGAAGAAGACCGTGTTCGAACGGTTCGCCACGGGTGTGACCGGCGTCAAGGGGTTCGGGCTCGGCCTGTCCATCGTGAGCACGATCGTGGGTAGATTCGGCGGGAAGATATGGGTCGAGGATCGGGTTCCAGGGGACCACGTAAAGGGAGCGGTCTTCAAGATTCTACTCCCCAAGGCGGAAGCGGTCGAGGAGTGAGCTGCAGGCCCGTAGTTCACGCCTTCTTGCGCTTCTTCGAGAATTCCAGAGCCGCTTTGACCAGGCCGTAGTGCATCGGTGCTGGCTTCTGTGGCCTCGATTTGAACTCCGGGTGAAACTGGGACCCCATGAAGAACGGATGGCCTTCCAGCTCGGCGATCTCCATCTTCCTTCCGTCCGGAGACCTACCTGTGAACTTCAGCCCCTTCTCCTGTATCCTGTCTATGTAGTGTGGGTTGACCTCGAACCTGTGTCGGTGCCTCTCGCTGACCGTCGTCGCACCGTACAGCTTGTGCGCGATCGTCCCCTTCTCCACCTCGATGTCCTGTGCCCCTAACCTCATGGTCGCGCCCTTCTTGGTCACGTTCTTCTGCTCGGGCAGCAGGTCGACGACCGGGTGCGACGTATGCGGTTCGAACTCCGTGGAGTTGGCATCGTGGAACATCAGCACATTCTTCGAGAACTCTACGACCGCCAGCTGGAAACCGAGGCACACGCCCAGGAAGGGCACGCCGTTCTCGCGGGCGTACTTGATCGCCTCGATCTTGCCGTCGGTTCCGCGCGAGCCGAACCCTCCTGGTATCAGTATCCCATCGGCCTCCTTCAGGAGCAGAAGGCTCTCCTCGTTCGTGATGTCCTCCGCCTCCACCCGGAGGAATGTGACTTTCGCGTTCAACTCGGCCCCCGCATGGGTGAGCGCCTCGTAGTGGCTCATGTACGAATCGCGCTGCTCCATGTACTTCCCGACAAGGAGTATCTTCGTCTCCTTCTTCGGGTTCATCACCTTGTCCAGGAATTTTTTCCAGTCCGCAAGGCCGTTCTCAGGGACGTCCAACATCATCCTGTTCAGCAGATAGTCCGTCAGCTTCTGCTCCTCTAGGAACAGTGGTACCTGGTAGATCGACTTGGCGTCGGGCGCGCTTATCACCGCGTTCAACGGGACATCGCAGAACAGCGCGATCTTCCTGCGAGCGCCGTCCTCGAGCGGATTCTCGGACCGCGCGACGATTATGTCAGGCTGAATGCCGATGGCCCTCATCTCCTTCACTGAGTGCTGAGTGGGCTTCGTCTTCTGTTCCTTGAGTGTCCCAAGGCTCGGGACGAGCGTCGTGTGGACGAACACGTAGTTCTCGTGCCCCATCTCAGAGTGCATCTGTCTCATGGCCTCCAGGAACGGCATCGACTCGATGTCTCCCACCGTTCCCCCGAGCTCGACTATGACGACGTCCGCGCCGGACTTCCTGCCGACCTCTGATATCATCGACTTGATCTCGTTGGTGATATGCGGTATGATCTGGACTGTCTTTCCGAGGAAGTTCCCCTCCCTCTCCTTCTCGATGACGCTGTTGTAGACCTTCCCGGTGGTCATGACGTGGTCGCTTGTCAGGCTCGTATCGAGGTATCTCTCGTAGTTGCCCAGGTCGAGGTCCGCCTCCCCCCCGTCGTCCAGCACGAACACCTCTCCGTGCTCGAACGGGTTGAGGGTGCCAGCATCGGAATTGAGATAGGGGTCTATCTTCATCGCCGTGACCTTGATACCCCTGGCCTTGAGGACACATCCGATCGAGGACGCCGTGATGCCCTTCCCGAGGCCGGATAAAACACCTCCCGTGACAATGATACACTTCATCTTATCCTCACGGGATTTGGAGAATGGGGTAGCCCGACATAAAGATTTGCAGTCGCTGACCGGCCGCTTACCGGCGCGCCGGGTCATCCGTTCCTTTCGCGCATAAGGCGCGACAGGGCCGCCTCGACCGCTGCGACCGCCCTTCCTACCTCTTCGGACATATCGGCTCTGAACTCAAGGCACTTCGGCTGTATCGCAACGATGGCGACCCTCTTGCCACTCCTCTCGAGGATGGCCGCCATGAGCGCCACCGGTACCCTGTGCGTGGATATCTCCGTGTCCTTTATCTGGTCTCGTGCGACGATCTCTATTGTCCCCGGCGACGCCTTGAGGTCTCCCGCGTCGACGAAGAGAACGACCCCGGGGCCGCTCCTCCCCGAGATGTCCATCACGACGCCTTCGACACCGTCGTGCTCCGAAAATGAATGATCGGGAAAGGTCTTCTTCAAGGTGTTTGCCACGAGCACTCCCGCACCATCGTCGGCCTTGTCGACGTATCCGAGGCCCAAGACGTACACGGGTCCCGGACCTGACACGGCCTCGATGGACTCGGTTAGAGCCTCTTCAGGGTCACCAGGTGTGTGGCGCAGCTTATGCATGGGTCGTACGCCCTCGCAATCATCTCGAGCGCCAGTAGCACCTCGGCGTCCTTCTTGTCGTCCGCCAGCATCCTCTCGGCGCAGAGCTTCATGTGCATCTCGATGTCGTCTAGGTTCTGCGCGGTCGGCGTGATGATGTCCGCGGTCTCGACCAGGCCGTCCTTGATGTCGTAGTGGTGGTAAAGTATGCCTCTCGGAGCCTCGACCGCCCCTGTGCCCGACCCTGTCAGCCTGGTAGGCTCGGCCCTCTTCGGGTCGTCCATGGACGCGACTAGCTCGGTCGTCTCCGGCATCTGCTCCAACGCCCACAACATCTCTATCGCCTGGGCGAGGTTGTTCAGCAGCGGGTTCCTAAGCCAGCGCTCGCTGTAATGCTCCTTGAAGAAGTCGCCTGCCCGCCCGCCGACCCGCTTTCCCATGTTAATCATCCTGGCGTTGGCGCCAACGGCGAATGTCTTGTCCTCGTACAGGGAGCGCTTGGCGAACGAGTGCGGTACGACCCTCTCGGACGTGAGCTTCTTGTAGTCGTCCGCATCCGTCTCCTTGCCGTTCGATATCAGGATGGAGTCGCCCGCGAGCCCGAACTTCTTCGCCGGGGCGTTGACGGACATGAATGTCGTCTCCGCCTCCGGGTACTCGGGATACTCAAGCGATCCGAAGAGCTCCACTGCCCGGACCGCGTCAGGGATGAGCTCCTTCGACTTCAGCGCGATCTCGGTCAGCTGGTTCTTCGTCGGATACTTCCCGAAACCTCCGAGACCCGGGTTCTCCCCGTGCACTATCCGCCCGCTCGTGATCTGCATCACGCGGTTGCCGAACTTCTTCAACCTGAGAGCCCTCTTCACATCGTCGCCGTAGTCGTCGAGCATCGCGATGGCGGACGGGTACCCTAGGAAGTCTGGCAGTGCCAGCAGGAACGTGTGAAGCGAGTTGCTCTCGACGTTCTCGCCGAGCATCATCAGGTCGCGCATCACCTGCGCCTTCTCGGGCGGGTCGATGCCGAGGGCGTTCTCGAGCCCGCGTATCGCCGCGTACTTGTGCGAGAGCGTGCATATGGCGCATATCCTCGGCACCACGTTCAAGTCGTCCTCGGGCGTCATCCCAACGACCAACTGCTCGATGAGCCTCGGACCCTCGTGGACGTCGAGGGTCACGCTCCTGACCTTCTTGCCGTCGAGGGTGACCTTGATGCCACCGTCTCCCTCGACCCTCGTGAGCGGAACCACCTCGAGCGTCTTCATTTCTTGGCCTCCTTCTTGGCCGAGAGCTCCTTGACCATCTTGGCGACGCCGGCACCGCCGAACTTCTTGATCTTCTTGACGATCTCATCGACGTCGTAACCCTTCTCCCTGAGGAGGTTGTACTCCGCGCTGACGTTGAGGTCGTCTGTCGGGCCCCAGCATCCGACGCACGGTATGTTGTGCGACGGGCACACGGCGCCGCAGCCCGCCTTCGTCAGCGGGCCAGCGCAGAACTTGCCCTCGGTCAGGATGCACGGGTTCTCCTTCCACTTGCACTCAGTGCACACTGGGAACTTGTAGAGGTACGGATGTCTCCCAGCGACGACCTTCGTGACCGCGGACAGGAACTCAGTCTTGTCTATCGGGCAGCCGGGAATCTTCATCTCGACCTTCACGAACGCATCGACGGGCTGCGCCTCGAAGGCCTTCGACAACTCGATACTCGCGTTGCCGTAGACCTTCTTGTACCTCTCCTCGTAGCCGCCCTCCTCGAGCTTCATCGCCTGCGGGCCTCCCCAGCAGGCGCATGTCCCGATCGCGACGAGCATCTTCGACCGCTTCCTGATGTCTTTCAGGTGCTCGAGCTGCTCCTCGGTGGATATGGACCCTTCGACGAACGCGACATCCAGCTCGCCGTCGTGGTTATCGCTCTTCGCCATGGCAAACGAGAGTATCTCGGTGGCGCCGAACAGGTCCACGAGCCGGTCCTCGCAGTTGAGTACCATGAGTTGATCACCAGCACACCCTGTGAAGCCGTAGAATCCCACCTTAGGCGATGACATTGTCGCTCACCCCCTTTCCGATGATCTCCTTCATATGCAGGACGTCCCAATAGGTGAACACGGGGCCGTCCATGCAAGTGTACAGGTACTCTATCGCGCAGTGTCCGCACTTGCCGACACCGCACTTCATGCGCCTCTCGAGCGTCATCAGTATCTGGTGCTTCGGTATGTTCAGCCCGACCAGCTGCTGGATGACGTACTTGTACATCACAGGCGGGCCGCAGACGGCGACGTAGGTGTTCTTAGCGTCGACCGGTCCGAGCTCTTTGAACAGATTCGTAACGACGCCCTCCCGCTCGGTCCACTGGCCGGTGTCGTCCTTGTCAACCGTCAGGAGGCAGTTGAGGTCGTCCCTCTCCTTCAGCTGCATGAACTCCTCCCGGAACAGCATCTCCCCAGGGGTTCTTGCGCCGTGGAGGTAGACGAGGTTGCCGAACTTGTCCCTGTTGTCCAAGACATAGAGCAGCAGCGACCTCAGAGACGCCACGCCCAGTCCTCCGGCGATGATCATTATGTCCTTGCCCTCCATCTTCTCGATGGGGAAGCCGTTGCCGTAGGGGCCACGGAGGCCAATTGTCTGGTTCTCCTTGAGGCCGAACAGCGACTCCGTGAGGGTGCCGACCTTCCGTATACAGAACTCCATGAGTCCTGGCCTGGAAGGCGTAGAGGATATCGAGAACGGCGCCTCGCCCTCTCCCAGAACCGAGCCCATTATGAACTGGCCTGGGCGGTAGTCCATCTTGAGCAAGTCGTCCACATCGACGGCCCTCATCTGGAAGAAATTGACGTCGCTCGTCAGAGGATACCTCCGCACGATCCTCCACATCTCAGGCTTGTACGGGTTCTCCTCGACCTCTCGGTCGTCGACGACCACGCAGAGTCTCTTCACTTGCCCACCTCCTGCTCCTTGAGGGCCTTCGATACCGACACGACGTTTATGTCGACCGGGCATGTGGCGACGCATCTACCGCAGCCGACGCATGCGGGCTCCCCGAACTCGCCTATGTACGCCTGGAGCTTGTGCGTGTACCACAGCTTCAGCCGGTCCGCCCTTCGGTCCCTGAAGTTGTGCCCTCCAGCGACGACCGAGTACTCGCGGAACATGCAGCTGTCCCAGAAGCGGTCCCTCGTGCCGTCGATCGTGCCGAGTTCGACCTCATCGACCACGTTGTAGCAGTTGCAGGTCGGGCACACCATGGTGCACTGCCCACATGACAGGCACTTCTCGGCTAGCTCGTCCCACACAGGGCTGTTGTAGCCCAGCTCAAATATATCCGGCATGCCGGTGAAGTCCACCTTCGACGTGAACTGCGAGGACTTCCAGCTCCTGTATTCAGTGTAGTTGATGATGTCGTCCTTGCCGATGTCCCTGTTGAACAGCTCTGGCCTCATCTGCACGAGGTCGTGCCCCCTGCTCGAGCCGACCCAAACCAGGTAGAACATCTTCAGGTCCGTGAAGAATAGGTCGAATCCCTCGGCGATGAACTCCGTGTCCGTCGCGGAGCACATGCACTTCTCGTCGGGTATACAGCTGTGTCCGAGCAGGAGCGTCTTCTCTCTCCTCTCCGCGTAATAGGGGTCCTTGTACTCCTCGAGGAACATCTTGTCCATCGTCTGAATGCCGTGCGTGTCGCACGGGTGTATGCCGAAGAGTATCCTGTTAGGGACCTCTCCTGTCCTCTCGACGTATCCTCCGTCGTCGAAGTCGAACATTGTGAACCGTGGCGGGTAGAGGAACTTCTTGGGCGGGATGATCGTCCTCGTCGCCTTCAGGTCCATCTGCGAGAGTGCATCGACCTTCTCGAAGGCAACCTTGTCGCCCTTCCTCGTGGGACCCCACAGCTCTCCCCATTCCTTCGCGGATTCGAGGAATGCGGACAGGTCCTCCTTCTTCATCTTCAGAATCATCACGTTATCTCGTCCTTTCCTTCTAGTCTCACCCGTCGTCACTCTGGGCTCTCGGCAAAACGTCGCCAGACCCGCCGTTGAGCCCCGCGAAGAAGAGTATCGAGCGGGGGTATAAAAACATTCGGAACGCTGACCGAAAATCGGTTGGAAAACGTACGAGGTCCTTGATGCCTGTGCTTCATATCCTGCTTGAAACCGACTCATTTGCGATCTTAACCAGTCAGCCGCTTGATGGCGCAGCGCCGTCCGCGCGAGAGTGCCGGATTCGAGTGTAGCCCAAGGGCCCGTGCGGTGAACCAGGCAGCATGCAGGTGGCTGGTCAACGTACGGCTCTGTCTAGATGCTCCCCCTTTACGTCCGACACGTGGTCGCTCAGAGGACTTTTATCCTCCCGTGTTGATAGCTTAGACAATTCGGCTGGTTCAGTGTTTACCGGTCGTTAAGCTGAAATGGTGTGATTGAAGTGGACGAAATGATGGCGAGGAAGAGAGTTGTCAGCGGGCTTGCTCTGGGTTTTGCGGTCTCACTGGCATTGTGTGCCCTGATGTGTGTTTCTCCCCCGGCGAGTGGTGCTCTCTCCGCAGACTGGCAGGTCGAGGATGCGATGAGTGGCAACCGGACGCAGGCAGTGGTCCTGCAGGACGACGATGGGATCATCTACGTCATAGGTGGAGTCAGAAGCACGTCTGGCGGCTACGGACCGGAGGTAGGCGATGTCGAGTCGTTCAACCCCAGCACGGGGGAATGGACCGATTTGGCTCAGATGCCGCGTGGCGTCAGAGGGGCTGCGGGCGCCCTGGGAGGTGATGGAAGGATCTATGTTTTCGGCGGGGTGAACTCTAGTGTCATCGGCTCCAACATGACCCAGATCTACGACCCTGCGGCAGATGTCTGGACCTCTGGGGCCGCTGTTCCACTGGGCGTTTGGGAGGCCAAGGCCGCCAGTTTCGGACTTGACAAGTTGATCGTTGTTGGCGGGGAGGGCGCATACACCAACACCCAGATATACGATATCGCCGAAGACAGCTGGTCTGCCGGAGGCAGTCTTCCCGGCGGCGTATTTGCTGGAGTCCTTCTGGAGATAGATTACTACTGCTTATACATCGGCGGTTCGGACCCTGGATACACAGCCTTGGATACCGTTTATCGGTATGACAAATATTACGACATCTGGAACGCGGGTGACCCGATGCCCGTTCCGACGGCGGCCCACGCTGCCGTCATCGGCCCCGACGGCTTGATATACGTTGTTGGTGGCGCCGACTCCGCAATGAACGTCGGGTTGGGGTACAACACGTCATACTGTCTCAATCCCTCAACGGGTGATTGGACCCAACTGGACGATATTCCGGTCGGCGTGAGATACCTGGGTGCGGCAACCTCGGCGGACGGAATGATTTACGCCTTCGGAGGGAATGATGACACAGACGCGCACCCCCAGGTTCTCTCGTTACATGTGATGGAGTTGACGTCATCACTTTCGGAGTCTGAGGCACGTGCCGGCGACAGTATCACAGTCACATTGACCGTCGAGTTCGCCAACAGGGGAACGGTGACGGGTTCGGACTACTCCGCGTATTTCGTCACTCCGGAGGGGATTCCGACCAATCCAGTGTATGCTTGGATATCCGCACCCTACCCGGCCATTGCGATTGAGCTGGATGTGCCTGGGACCGCCGAGCCAGGGACATACAGCGTTGTTGTGCATTGGTACACAAGTACGACCTCAGGCGGCGTGGAACTGCCGGTTCAGGAGCTGTCGTTGACCGTGGTGGACGCCCCCACACTGGAGGAACAGCTGTCCGAAGTCCTAGCGCAGTTGGATGCCATGGGTTCCGACATAAATGCGACGGAGGCAGCCCTCCTGGAGGAGGTTGGAGCGCTTGAGAGCGAGTTGAACGCTCTTCAGTCTCAACTGGACGCCCTTGAGTCGGCAATGGCGGAGGCTGACGACGACATACAGACCTCCTTGGACTCTAAAGCGGAGAATTCGATACTCTACGCTGTCATCGGGCTGTTGGTCGTCGTGATCGTCCTGCTCATCGTCATGATGATGATGAGCCGGAAGCGCCTCGAATCACCACCGCCATCGGCGTGAGATGAGCGCTGAACACGACTTAGGTCGAAACCCTTTTCAAAACATCTTTCTTGTTTCCCTGAATGTTTCGTGCGTATTTTGGTTCAAATGGACAGTGCCGCCGCTAGGACTGCCAAGAATAAAAAAAAGACGGTCGTTCGATGACGGATATGGTGGTCGAAACGCTCACCAACGGTTTGGCGGAGGGGTAGTGCCCCTCCGTTGTTGCGTAGGAGGTGATCCATCTGCAGGTTCCCCTACAGATACCTTGTTACGACTTAACCCCCCTTGCTGAACCCAAGTTCTAACGCCACAGGATGAGGCATCATCACTTGGACCCAACTCGGATGGTTTGACGGGCGGTGTGTGCAAAGAGCAGGGGCATATTCACCGCGTGATGTTGACACGCGATTACTACGGAATCCAGCTTCATGAGGGCGAGTTACAGCCCTCAATCCGAACTACGGACAGGTTTCGGGATTGCCGTTGCCTTTCGGCATTGGAGCCCATTGTCCTGGCCTTTGTAGCGCGCGTGTAGCCCAGGGGATTCGGGGCATACTGACCTACCGTTGACCTCCCCTTCCTCCAGCTTAGCGCTGGCGGTCCCGATAATGTGCACCGCTCCTCGCGGAACGGCTAGCAATTAGCAGCGAGGGTCTCGTTCGTTATCTCACTTAAGAGAACGCCTTACGGTACGAACTGACGACGGCCATGCACCACCTCTCGGAAAATCAGGCAAAGTCGTCAACCTGGCCTTCATGTAACCGTCGCCCCTGGTGAGTTGTACGGCGTTGAATCCAATTGAACCGCACGCTCCTCCCGTTGCGGTGCTCTCCCGCCAATTCCTTTAAGTTTCAGTCTTGCGACCGTACTCCCCAAGCGGCAGGCTTAACAATTTCTCTCCGGCACCGGACGTCCTCGTAGGACCTCCGACACCAAGCCCGCAGCGTTTACACCCTGGACTACCGGGGTATCTAATCCCGTTTGCGCCCCAGGGCTTCGTCCCTCACCGTCGGATCCGTTCTAGTTCGACGCCTTCGCCACTGGTGGTCCTCTCAGGATTACAGGATTTTACCCCTACCCCGAGAGTACCTCGAACCTCTCCCGGTCCCGAGCCTTGCAGTCTCCTCGGAATTCGAACAGTTGAGCTGCCCGATTTACCCAAGGATTTACAAGGCCGGCTACGAACGCTTTAAGCTCAATAATAATGAACACCACTCGGGCCGCGGGTATTACCGCGGCGGCTGGCACCCGTCTTACCCGGCCCTTACTTCTCTCGCTTTTTAGGCGAGGGAACAGCTAACACAAAAGTGTTAGCACTCGGAATGCCCGTCTCGTGGTTTCCCACATTGGACAGTTTTCGTAGCTGCTGCGCCCCGTAGGGCCTGGATTCGTGTCTCAGAATCCATCTGGGGGCTCCGTCTCTCAACGCCCCTACCCGTCGTAGGTTAGTGGGTACGTTACACCCACTACAGCCTGATAGGCCGCAGACTCATCCTGGAGCACCGGAGTTTTTAGCGTGGAAGCATTCCAGCACACCACACCTATGGGGTATTAGCCTCAGTTTCCCGAGATTATCCCCCACTCCAGGGCAGATTATCCGCGTGTTACTCAGCCGTCCGCCGAGGTCTTTCACCTCTCGACTCGCATGCCTTAATCGCATTCCGATAGCGGTGCCCGCCGGCAGGATCAACCGGAATTGATCTGTCGTCTCATTTCATTACTACTAGCGGTCGCTCGATCGTACACTTAACTAACTGGCAGGATCACCAATACTCACCGACTATGATCCCTGCATGTCGCGGCGTTCGGAAACGCCGCTGCATTTTCGTTTGCACGAAACCTCTATCTGTCATCGAACGTCAGAATCAAGAGTTCACGACAGAGCCGGAGATCTTGATCCTCCATCATGTCTGCGACAGATGGATTAAGGGTTGATCATCAGATCAGGCGAAAAACGCCTCCCTCCCAACCACCGCCGCTGTCGCAGCCAATTGGTTTGGGTAGTCCCGCTAAGCCCGATGCCGTATTTATGCGTTTCGAACTGTGTCGTATCCGAAGCATAGGCGCTTCAGATGTGGGAATACGAGCTATACGTTGAACTCCGAGATATTTGATAATTTCTATTGGGAGCTTGCCAAACAGCAACTGCGATGTCCCTGCCGCTCAACTGGAACGTAGCGCGATCGCGGCGACAAACCTTTAAGAAAGTGCCTAGCATTATGCGCTTCAGATGCGGGGATAGCCCAGCCCGGTAAGGCGCTGGATTGCTATCTCCTTCTCTGAGATTCGGAAGGGGCAAACATCCAGTGCTCGAGAGAGCTCGGGGGTTCAAATCCCCCTCCCCGCGCTTCCGAGAAGTTCCTTCGGCCCGCCACAGGTGTTTTGGTCAACGGAATGGCGCGGAATGGCAGAGCGCGGACCAACCACCGAAGGCGTTCGTCACGGGTCATTTGGTTATTTTTATATAGGGTCAAGGCATTGGCGTTCGCCGTGCCTTCGCTAGGCATGCCTGGGTACCATATCCAGTGCGCTATCGAGAACGCTTCCTTGAGGGGGGAAGAGAACATTGAACATCGGTCGCGGTCTTAACGAAGGACATTCACCTCCCAAACGTCCGCCCTCGTCTTCTTCCGATAAACGCGTTCTGGTCGTGTTTTCCCTTTTGCTGCTTCTCTTATCGTCCTTTGCAGGCGTCTTGTCAATCCCACAGGAAGCCGGCGAACTCGCGGCGCGGGACGACCCCATTCCCGCGAGATCGAATGCTATAAGCGGCGTGGAGTTCAAGGTCGTACCCTCATGGGTCCATGTCGGGGAGTCTGTGACGTTCTATGCGAACGCGTCCACCGATGTGGGGTCGATGCTGAATTTCACGATCAAGTACGACAGCGAGCTTGCGGACGGCTCTCCGAACCCGAACAGCCCCGTGTCTGTCAACGTGACGGGAAGCTCCGGAAAGGTCGTGACGACATATACATACGATCACGAGGGCAATCTGACGAATCCGCTCGTGCCCGATCCCTTCTTCAAAGTCACTCTTACAGTATTCGACGGCTACACCACGAACACTCAGACGAGGAACGTCTACGTCGTCGGAAACGTCGCGCCGGAGTTCAAGTTGTCGCTGGGCTCCCTCTATGACAACCCGGACATCGGCGTGGAGCAAGTCTACTCCATCAAACTCATCGACAAAGACGGAGATTCGTTGAACATCACCTGGGACTTCGGCGACGGGACCCCTATCGTCTACAACGAGACCGGTCCTGCCGGAACCGAGATCTTTGTGAACCAGACCCATGTATGGGACCCGGTCGAGCCCGGGGCCGAGTTCTACGATGTGCTGTATTATCTGAATGTGACGGTCGACGACGGTCAAGGAAACATCATAGAGTCCACCTCCGAGGTCCTGTTCAGCATCGGCATGAACTTCGGCCCGGAAGGCACGTTGAAAGCGTCGGCAACATGGGTGGACCCGATGACGGTGGTCTGGTTCTATGCGAACGCGACCGACCGCGAGGGTGAGTCCATCACGTGGACTTTCATATTCGAGCTGGAGGGGGAGGACTATCTCACTGAAGTGTACAGGACCAATGCCACGGACCCGTACGAGGTAGTTTGGATGAACGTCTCGCAAGTGTTCTCGGTCGAGGGTAACTACACCGTGACCGTCTACGCAACTGATGCACTGCTCCCCGAACTGCAGGTGGGTTTCCATAATGCAACTCTGGGTTCTATCAGTGTGAGATCCGAGATCAACGTGGTGCCGTATGTCATGAGCACGATGACCGTGACGCCTTCTCCTCTCAAGGTGAATGCTACGAACCCTACCGTCATCGCCACCGTCTACACGGAGATAGCCGATTGGGATGGCGATGTGCTCACTGCGACTTGGGATTTCGGTGACGGATCGGAGCAGGCGGTGAACGTCACCGCTGGTGGGAAGCCGATCTACGGCGTATCACAGCAGCACGAGTACGTTTCTGCAGGTTACTTCAATGTCACGCTAATGGTGACGGACGGCTGGTTCAATCACACGGTGACCAGGTGGAAGGTGGTCACCGTCACCTCGGATAACAAGGCACCCACCGTCGTCGGTATCGACGTCCTGCACACGAACGGCAGTTACAGCCTGCCAGGGAGCGTCGTCGGCTTCGTGATAAAGCTCAACGACTCCGAGAGGGACCCGATCGAGATCACATGGGATTTCGGAGACAACACGACCAAGCTCCGAATGAACCTAACGGAGTTCGACGAGGATGGCGTGGTGACGTGCGAGGTCAACCACACCTACGTCTTGAGGGGGGAGTACAGGGCGCGCATCACTTTCACAGACCACATGTTCGACACGAAATACCACAACAGCTCCGTGAACGTGACCGTCCGAATCAGGTTCTATGAGCTCTCCCAGGCAGAGCCCTGGGATGTCTGGGATTCCGTTGGCCTCGGTCTGCTGTTCTGCCTCTTCGGCTCTTGTATAGCGTGGGTCGTGTACGCGCACATAAGACGTAGGAGAATCGACGAGTGGGGGATGACCTGGGACGAGTACAGGATTCGTAAGAAAGAGGTCAAGTTCGGCGATATGGGCGGCGAGGACAAACGTGGTCCTGGGGGTGGAGACGCATGAGCTCTCCCCAGAAGCGGTCGTTGAGGAAGATGCTGGTGAAGCGCTCCATAAACGTCGTGGTAACGATATTCGGCATAATGACTCTGAACTTCGCGTTGATACACCTGATGCCGGGTGACCCGATTCTCAATATGGTGCCCCGGGACCCTAAGCTGGATCCGGCGGTGAAGGAGTCGCTCATAGATAAATTCAACCTCGACGCGGGTCTTCTTGAGAGATATGTCACATACATGTGGAAGACGATTACGCTGGACTGGGGCACTTCGTATTCGACGATGCGCCCCGTCTGGGATGTCATATCGTACGATATGCGCTGGACCATATTGCTGATTGGAACCGCCACCTTCTTCACGTTGATAATCGGCATGGCCATCGGAGCCATGGCAGCCTATCGACGGGGTGGCGCGTTCGATCTTGTGTCAACCGGTACGGGTCTGTTCTTCTACGGCATGCCGATCTTCTGGTTCGCCATGCTTCTGCAGGAGGCCTTCAATTCTCAGCTCTTCGGCATGAACTGGTGGCCGCAGCTACCTGGTGGGAGCTATTACGATATCGTCGAGTACGGTCCGGTGTTCGAATGGAAACTCGGGCTCGTTCTCAGCGTTCTCGAGCATCTCATACTGCCATCGCTCACGTTAGCGATTGCGTCGTTCGCCGGGGTCGCGTTGGTCATGCGGGGTTCCCTTGTCGACGTGATGACCGACGACTACATCCTGACAGCGAAGGCGAAGGGTCTCACGGACTACCAGATCCTCCGGCGTCACGCGCTGCCGAACGGAATGCCACCGATGGTCGCGCTGATAGCTATGAGCGTCGCGTTCATCATCGGCGGTGCTTATCAGATCGAGTACGTTTTCAACTATCCCGGGATAGGATACAGGACGATAAATGCAATCTGGGACCTGGACTTTCCGATTCTCCAGTTTGTCGTAGTCGTGGGCGGCGTGGCCGTGGTCATTGCCAATCTATTAGCCGATATCGTGCTGATCTACATCGACCCGAGGATCAACCTGGTGTGAGGGAGTGAGCAGATGACGCAACCAGACAACGGACAAAACAAGAGGGCTTCGGAGATACGGTCGGAAGTCCGCCGCGAGAAGCTTCGGTTGCTGATCTCAAGGTCGAAGCGCGTTACTAGAGATGTTCTGAAGAACCCCATGGGGTTGATCGGTACTGCCATCTTGATATTCTTCATGTTTATTGCGGTGTTCGGGACATACCTCGCTCCCTACAAGGTCGATGCGACCAAACCCGGACTGTTCGATTCGTATCTGCCCTCGTCAAGCGAGCATTGGATGGGCACCGATGTCTTCGGCCACGACATATTCAGCAAGCTTCTCTACGGTGCTAGGACTTCGATAGTCGTCGGCACGTTCGCAGCTGTGATCGCCTCTGTAGTTGGAGCTACTGTGGGGTTGTTCTCTGGATATGCCGGGGGCTGGAAGGATGAAGTGCTGATGAGGATCAACGACGTGATGCTCTCCATCCCGTGGCTCGTTCTCATGATACTCATTGCGGGGCTGATTGGGACGATCAGCCTTCTGATCATCATCCTCATAATCGGCCTCACCGGCTGGTCTGCCACCGCCCGTCTTGTGCGTGCGCAGGTCCTATCACTCAGAGAACGTCAGTACATCGAGCGGGCGAAGGCGATAGGCGCGGGCGACTTACACATCATCAAGACGCACATCCTGCCGAATTCGTTCCCTCTCGTGTTCGCCAACACGATACTCACGGTGGCGATATCCATCCTATCCGAGGCCACGCTGAGCTTCCTTCACATGCGGCCCTACGGTTCCGTTACTTGGGGTACGATGCTCTCGTACGCATACGAATGTAGCGCCTTCCAGCTCGGCCTGCACTATTGGATAGTGATGCCAGGCCTTTGCATCGTATTCCTCGTCCTTGGATTCACACTGCTGGGATATGCTCTTGACGAGGTACTGAACCCGAGGCTGAGGAAGAGGTAGGATATGTACGACGGAATTCCGGCTGGCTCGCGCGAAAGTGCTCTGTCCGGAGCCTTCTCCGAGACGAGGGAGTCCACCAATGTACAGGTTAGTCGCCTCGGGAATAGAAAGAGGTTTATAGCATTCATGGGTTACGAATCCTGTTCTTCTGCGGGGGCGTGGAGGTAACGGCGGGAATACTGCTGGCGTCGGTGGAACGAGTGATGTGTTGTTTCAGCGGTAGCGCCGCCCCGCACTTCCCTCCGGAGAGGGATTGGATGCGACAGAATCGTGACCTGTGAAATGTACAGGAAGATCCAGGAATACTGTATTCGGGGGTTTGGAATAATGGAACACGCAAAGATGGTAATGACGAGGAGAACTGCTTTTGCAGCGCTATTCTTCGCAGCGCTGATGATCGGGGTGCCTTCGTTCTTCATGGGGGATTCGGCCCTGGAGGTGGCTTCCAGCGCTGAGGCCGGCGATGAAGTGACTAGAAATTTCGTTATGGGCATAGGGGCGCTTACTGTCTCTACACTGAATCCGAACACCTATACCATGGCTTCGGAAGGCTACATCATATTCCCAGCTTACAGCTTCTTGCTGCAATATGACGAGAATACGCAAGTGATCGGCGACCTCGCATTGGATTGGGAGGTCTCCCCGGACGGTCTTGACTGGTACTTCAGACTCGTCGACAATGCATATTTCATAGATCCGAGGGATCCGACGAACAAGGACCATCCCGTAACAGCAGAGGATGTCGCATGGAGCTTCCTTACCCTTCAGGAAAACACGGAAAGCAGGTTGCACTTCTACTTCCCAAACGAGCTCACAGACGCTAAGATCCCGCTCATAGAGACCATTGCCTATCCGACCGATTATGA
Organism: Thermoplasmata archaeon; assembly: GCA_020696395.1. Taxonomy (GTDB): domain Archaea; phylum Thermoplasmatota; class Thermoplasmata; order UBA10834; family UBA10834; genus UBA10834. The sequence continues at coordinate 32,468 of JAEHCN010000005.1, forward strand.
CCTGTACATCAACCTTACGACTCCGTTCGCTTCGGTGTATGATTCCTGGACCGGAGCTCCCATCTTCCCGAAGTACTACTGGGAGGGCGAGGATTTCATCAATTTCGAGAACGACCCAGTAATCGGATCTGGCCCGTACTACGTCAAGTACATCGAGGAGGCGGCCGCTGTGCTTGCCAGGAATGATATGTGGTATCACACTGAAAACTACGGTTGGCAGATACACTTCGACGAGGTGACCATCCTTGAGGAGGTGAACGACGACCTCGCCATGGACATGCTCGTTCTCGGGGGCGTCGAGGATGGCCTCGACTGTCTAGTCAGGATACCTCCGGCGAAGTACCTGAACATTCTTCCGACGAAGCCGAATACGGTCGGATTCTCCACGAGCGCTGGTTTCGTGTACGAGTTCAATTTGAATCAGATGACCGACGAGCTGCGCGCTGAACTCGGTGGGTCGATGACGGGAGGCAAGAACAACCAGTTACTGCTGGACGAGACCGTCAAGACCGCATTAACGATGTGCATCGACAAGGAGGCGTTCGTTGAGGAGGTCTGTTTCGGACTCGGATCCGTTGCCCATTCACTGGTGCCGGAGAGCAGCCCGTGGCTATACGAGATTCCTAACCCGATAGAATCCAATACGGCTGCGGCAAGAGACCTGTTGAATTCCGAGGGATGGATATACAACAGCGCCAAACAGGTGGACACCGAAGCCACCCCGCTCTACAGGCTGGTTGACGGTGCGCTTGTGGACGAGCTGAAGTTCGATTTCATCACCCTGGATACCCAGACTGAGTGGCAGGTTGCTGCTCTGGAAATCGTAAATTGGACCGCAGAGGCCGGCGTCGAGCTGGACCTCGATATCAAATCCGTCAGCTACATGAATTCGGCATGGTATGGCGCCGATTACGACATCTGGCTCTGGGACTGGATCTTCGGGGTCCTTCAGGAGGCCTCCGGTGTCCTGGAAGTTATGACGACCATGTCCATAGGGCAGAGCAGCGATGTCTACTGGTCGAATGCGACATTCGATGCGCTCTACAACGAGTCGCTCATCGAGATGGACCCCGTCGCAAGAGGAGAGTTGTACAACGAGATGCAGCAGATGGCGTATGACAACATGGGCTGTCAGCCGGTGGCCTACTCCAACGACAACTACGGTGTGAGCACGGTCGTATGGAACCCGTACAGCCTTGGAGACTGGAACAGCACGTACATGCTATTGCCAGACGTGTCCTTCCAGTGGCTGGGGATGAGGGCCTACCCGAACGAGAACGAGGCTCCTGAGTTCGTCCTGGAATTCGAAGATAAGACAGACGAGCGGGTCGACGTGCCAATATCCTTCCTCGCCACCGCTCTTGACGACGACGACACGACGCCCTTGTCGTTCAGATGGTTCTGGGGAGACGGCGATAAGACCGATTGGCGCCCCGGCGGCACCGGTTCTGTTTCAGACGCGCCCTCCCACACGTACACTGAAGACGGCATCTACACGGTATGGGTCGCCGTCAGGGAGGCCGGCGATTCGATGGGATTCGATGACAACTTCACGACCGTATCGAGCTTCAAGGTGACCGTGAAGGACATGTCCAACGACCCGCCTGAGGACGTCGATTTCACTTGGGCGCCGCTGGACCCCGACGCAGGTGATGTCGTGACCTTCACCGGGTCCGCCACTGATCCTGAGGGCGACGAGCTGTACTACTCGTGGGACTTCGGAGGAGGCCATGTCCTGAGCGGACAGGTGGTGGATTTCCAGTTCGGTGCCGAGGACTACTACACAGTCACGCTGTACGTTGACGACAACCGCCTGGGTGCTGGAGAGAGACCCGCATACGAGTCTAAGTCGATGTATGTCGCACGCAACAACGCGCCTACACTCGTCGTTCCGACGTACAAGAACGTCGAACGCAGCGTGGCGACGACGTTCGACATCACAGCGCAGGACGACGAGGACGACATCGTGGTGACGTGGTTATGGGGTGACGGCGAAACGACCGTCACTGCTGGCCCGAGCGCGACTCACACGTACTCCAATCTGGGCTACTACACTCTGACCGTGTGGGTCGACGACCTCACCGGTTTGGATGGCCACAACGTCTCGGGCAGCTGCGATGTGTTTGTCTACAACCCAAGTCAGAACGTTCCGGCCGGAATCGAAGGGTTTACCGTCAACATCCCTGACCCGTACACGGGCCAGGAGGTAGAGTTCACGGCGACGGCGATCGACGCCGATGGTGACCCGCTCGAGTTCACAATACAGTATGGCGACGGGTTATCCGAGGTGGTATCGTTCGACGCAAGCGCCCCGAACACGGTCAGGGAGCATGTGTTCACGAAGGAGTACGCGAGTGGTGGATCCTTCACGGCGTATCTGTATGTCGATGACGGCACTTCGACTACCACATCGGATGGTATCGGGATGACCGTCACAGCCAACTTCGAGCCGGACCTCGACCCGCTGGTGGACGTCTATGGCGACACTGGCGAGTCGATTGACTTCGAGGCGGTGGCGACCGATCTGGACGGAGACGATCTGACATACTACTGGGAATGGGACGACGGCGAGACCACAACGGTCTTGAACGATGGCCTCGCATCGCACGTCTACGAGGATTCTGGAGACTATGACTACGGGGTCTGGGTCGATGACGGAAAGGGCCATAACGTGACCGATTCGGCGACGGTGTCCGTCAACTGGGTGCCTGTGTTGACCCCCCTGACGCCGTTCCCTACCGATACGGGTGTACCTTGTACCTTCACCGCGATAG
>JAEHCN010000057.1 GCA_020696395.1 Thermoplasmata archaeon
GCGAGGGCTTCGAGAATCCACTCGGTGGTCTCTACATGGGCCTTTAGGAAGCGAAGCGTGAGGTCGTATCCGTCCGCCGTGGAAGCGAACTCGTTCGACAGAACGACGACGCAGCACGGGTGGCCAGACATAATCTCGTTCGACCAATTCAGAACGGTTCCGTACCCGTCTACCGTCGCAGACGAGACAAACGGCTCCCATGCAATATAGGCAGACCCCGCCCCTCCCTGCAGCCAATCGCCCATCAGAGTTGGCGAGACGACGACATATTTCACGGAGTCGTCATCATTGGGCATCAGGTAGAGCGCGAGCCCAGCCGCGGCCCCGATCAGCGCAGCGCCCACAAGAACCGATATTATCAAGGTGGTCTTCTTCTCCATACGCGATTCCTCATCCGACGTGAGTGGGAAGATGACTATAAACCTTACCACGCAATTCACCGACTATTAGCACAATTGTATAAATACTGAGGTGATTATTGATACATCACGGACACGTCATGGACAAATACGGCAAATTACTCAGAGCCGCGGCCGAATCGGACGAGGCTTTCAGGCGTGCTTTGCGCGAAGTCCTCGCAGCGCTTGACATCACGACGAAGGAGCTCTCCAAAAGGGCTGGCGTTTCATCGAGCACGTTATACAAAATCGTCAACGAGGAACGGTCGCCTAGCCTAGACGTACTCCGAAAGTTGTTGATGTCGGTAAGGGACCTAGAGGGCAGGAGGGGAGGGAATTTCATAGCGGTAATAGCAGCAAGACACGTTCTTGACGAGGTAGTCGAGAGATCTGTAAGCATCGAAGGCAGAGAGTTACGCACTAGAGAATACCCCGCCACAACGGTCGAAGATGCAATTGTAGCCTCCGTCAGAGCGGAGAGAGACGGGGCGACGGCCATCGTCTGCGCACCGATAGTCAGCTCGACGGTCGAGAAGGTCGTCGACATCCCGATTGCGACTATAATGCCCAGGGACAGTGTTACCGAGGCGATCCGTTTGGCCGCGAGGAAATCAGGGATCTAGAAGAGCTTCTCTCTCGACGGTCCCGTCAAGGTCGATTCACGAGTTCCATCTCATAAGCTGAGAGCCGACGACGACTGCTGACTGGACGAGAAAAAAGAAGGGGGGGATGTGAGAGGGGGGGAGCTCTCACGTCATCGTGAGTCCAGGGCTCTCAGCTGCTCATCGATCATCGGCCGCGAGAGAACGCCCACAGTCTTCTGAACGAGTTCGCCCTTCCGGAAGTATAGCAGAGTCGGGATGCTCATGATCCCGAACTTCGAGGCCGTCTCGAAGTTCTCGTCGGTATTGAGCTTGCCGAAGACGACCTTACCCTTGTAGTCCCTCGCCATCGCGTCTATCGTAGGCGACAGCATCCGGCAAGGTGCGCACCAAGGCGCCCAACAATCCACAACGACCGCATCGTGCTTCCTAATGAACTCCTCGAAACCCGCGTCCATAACAACGACCGGCGAGTCGGGGAACCCATTCCCACCCTGCATGACCCTCGTCTTCATCTCATCGAGTTTCTTCCGCCTTATCTCTTCGACTTCGGATGGCACCATCATCACCGTCTTTGCACGCTTGTGCGACATCTACGCAATAACGAGGGTGTCGTAATACTTAATCATAACGACGAAACGGAAGGGGCTGTCACGCGTCCATGCGCGCTCGTGCGCGAAAACACTGGCAAAGAGAAACTATTTAAAGATTCGAGGACGATACGGTCGGTAGGGATGCATGATGCTCACAGAAGCCTCTGAGATGATTGGTCTGCAGGTTTACACTAACCAAGCGATATACTTGGGCAGCGTTTCAAACCTGGTCGTGGAAGTGGATGACAACAAGGTCCAGGGACTCTTCATAAGCAACACGAACCCGATGCTTGTCGAGAACTCGAAGGCCGTCAACGTGCCGTACCGGTGGATCGGATCTATAGGCGACGTCATAATCCTGAAATACTTCCCGAAGAGGGTCGCCCTCAAGAAGGGGCCAACGAAGAAGGCGAAGAAAGCCGCGGAGTAGGACGAGTAAAGATTTTATTTCCGCCCGCCCTCTCACGCAATGTGTCTGAGGCGCCAACGGTCGATTCTAGCTGTTATGTCGCCCCAGAGGCAATCATCATCGGTGACGCAGTAATCGGGCCAGGGTGCAGCATCTGGCCATACGCGGTGATCAGGGCGGACCTCTCAGAGGTCCGGATCGGCGAGGGGTCGAACGTTCAAGAGCATTGCCAGATTCACGGCAATCCGGGGAGACCGACCATCATAGGTAGAAACGTCACCATTGGCCATGGTGCGATCGTTCACGCGGCACGCATAGGAGACTGCGTGATAGTCGGCATGAACGCGTCCATCCTTGACGAGGCGGATATCGGCAGCGGTTCGATCATCGGTGCCAACGCCCTGGTAACATCAGGCATGAAGATCCCTAAAGGATGTCTCGTACTGGGGGTTCCGGCCAGGATAGTCAGGCGGGACGACCCCTCGTTGCGCGACGCTGCGAAGAAGAACGCTGAGGAGTACGCCGCGCTGAGAGACGCACACGTCAGGGGAGAGTTCGTCAGATACCGGCCATGAACCCAGATCAGACTATCCGGTCCACATCTATCCCCGCAATCTGAGACAACTCTTCGTGCAGTTTGACCGTTCTGACAGCAGCTTCCCTGAGACCGCGTCCATTCAGATCTGCCACGGCCTCCTTCACCGTCACCCGCCTGTCGCCTGCGATGAGACTGTCAGCGTGGGAGACAATCTTCTCCTCGAGGGTCTCCGGAACGTAATCCTTAGCAGGAAGGCCGAGGGCTGCTGTTTCGGCCTCCAGGATGCCGGCTCCTATGTGTCTCTCGATGATCATCACGATCAGAGGTGAGAGTCCCAGCTCCCGGGCCAGCTCGGCGCCCATGACTGCGTGGTCGATGGAATGTCGTACGGACCGGCCGATATCGTGAAGGAGGGCTCCGGCCTCGACGAGCTGTACTCTAGCGCCGCACCGCTGCGCAATCTTGACTGCGACACGCGAAACCGCCTCGCAATGGGCCACGACCTTCTCGGTACAGCCGGCTCTCCTGAGTATCGCTAAGCACTCGTCATGGCTGGGAATCTCATCCATCCTGCCCTTTCTCCGAGTCAATGACTGTCTTCCCCCTGGGATTCGGAACGACCTTAATCCGACCGCCGGTCTCCGCGTACAGACTACCGCCTCCGGTGAGACGATCCATGAACACCGCCAATGCGGCGATTTCCGAGTGAGGCTGGTTGCCGACAGATACGTTCCAATCGGCGAGGTCGAATACGTCCCTCGGAACCTTCTCCGCGCCCACCACCAGGAGCAGGTCTGATGAGGGGGTCAGCGAACGCATCACCTCATCCACGCGCTGACCGTACATCGTCAGGTGAACGGTCTTGCCTTTCCACGACCTTATCGCGTCACGCCATCGTATTCCGGTCCGTATCGCGAACTCGCCCCCGAATCTTGATACAACGGAGTTGACGGTCTTCTCCAGCTCGACGTCCTTGGTGGAAACCCAGACCTCGGCCGCACCGAAGGCGCGCGCTGTCAGCGCCACGTGAGTGGTGACGCGCTTATCTCTCGACGGCCGATGGCCGAGCCTCAACACCACAATCATGCATGGATCACCCGCACCATGAGGTCATTCCTTCATACGCTCGATCCTATGGCCACGGTAGTCGAGCTTAGTGCTCCTCTTGACTAGGCTCTTCAGCATCGTGAACGTGGCTCCCAGTACTTCGGCCACATCACCCGCGAACTTGCCGGTTGGGCCGACCAGTTCGTATATCTGCTTCTCGACCTTAACGAACTCCTTCTCAGGCAAGACGGCCGCGGCGAGGACGTCGCTGATCTCGTACACGGGCCAAGATGCGTTGATATGAAACGATGTGTAGTAGGTGTGATACGCCTTCTCCGGCTGCTGGAGCTCTGCGGATGTCTGCCATCTGGTTTCCACCAGCTTCATCTTCTCGAAGAATGCAAGCGCCTCTTTCCCCTCGGGGCCGAACTGTTTCTCGATGTCTCGCATCGTGTGCCATTCGAGGGTGACCAGTTTAAGGACCTCCCTTTTTACCTTCGTGTCAACCGCCCGGAACATAGGCACAAGCTCTGCCGGTTCGGTTATGACCTTAATCCTAGCCATGGATGGCCCCTATCTGAGTGCGAGAATATAAGACTAATTGGCTTGTCGTCATGTCGAGAGAATTGTCTGGCTCGATACGAAAATCACAGTCGTGCTTCGCGATTCGACACCATTTCAAGGATGCTCGGACAGGGCAAAGGTATTTTAGTGGGGTGAGTTCCTTGGGGCGCTCGCAGGCGAACAACATGATGGCCAAGGATCTAAAGGATCGGTCGAAAGTCGAAGAGATCGTCCTCACCATAGTGGAGAAGAACGAGCCGAGGGAGTTCCAGTCCAAGTGGTCGGGAGCTTCGGGCCGGGTATGTGACGCAATCGGAAAGGACGACGATGGAGAGAGTGTGAACCTCACCCTCTGGAACGAAGACATCGACAGAGTGGAGGTCGACGCGAAAATAAAGATAACCAATGGCTGGGTGTCATCGTTCAAGAACCAACTCCAGGTGAGCACAGGCAAGTTCGGGAAGCTAGACATACTCGATGAGTGATCGAAGTCTCCGATGGTCGGGCACAGGTTCTACAAAGCCAACCATAGCAGGCTCATCACGATGCCAGGGACGATTATCATCAGGAAATCGTCATCCACGTAGGGAATCCTCCGTCGCTCCGCCGCCACGGCCAGGGTTGCCCCAAGACACGAGATGGCGATCAGTTCCAGGATTGGTGCGTCGGTGAGTGTCACAAGAGCAGTCGTGCAGATGGCGGCGTACACTGCGAGCGGCGGCACTATCTGTAGCCATCTTGCGTGCTTCGCGCGTCTCAACTCCCCAGCGAGAGGATCGACGAGCCCCATGCCGATCAAGACAGGTGTGGCGATCTCCCAGGGCATCAGCCACAGAGCGAGAGTAATCCCGGCGGCCGCCCATGCATGTGACGCGATCGTGTTCCTCTCGTGGGGGCGGAGGCCGAAGAACGTGACCTTCCTCCATAACCTCACTGACTCGAAGAGGACGATTGCAGCGAAGAAGGCGATGAGTAGATGCCACCTCATCAGGGGTGACACCGGCAGCTCGGCAGGTATGAGATAGTACACGGGTGCGACGGCGATAAGGCAATGTACCAGCCGCCTTGCCAGAACCTCTCTATCCATCACGGGTCACCCCCAAGTTCATTCATATCCTTCCGCTCTTCCTACGCATGTCATCCGGTTGCGAAGGAGACCTTTCTCCATTTTGTTTCTATCCCTCTATAGAGGATCCATGTGGTGAAGAGCATCGAGAACAGTACCAGCGTTATCCCGGAGGAGGCCGCGACCCAGTCGGACAGCAAACTGAACGAGAGTATGGTTAGGCAGACGTCAGGCAGGAACGACATGACGCTGAACTTCGCGAGGACGCTGGTGTCGAATAGGAACGTGTTCGTTTTCAAACCTGTGAGATACGCCGTCAAAGCCGCCATGTACAGCGACGTGACGAACATGACGATGAGGGCCAGCCAAAGGAGCTGCGTATCGCCGTTTATGATCGATATACCGATGACGAAGAACGCAGATATCCCCAGGGTTAGCACGAGAAACACGGTGACCCGGACCCTTATGAGCTGCGGCACGGTGACGGGTATCAGTGAGTAGTACTCTGACAGGTCGATGTTGTTCAGCCAATTGTACATCAGTATCCCCACGAATCCGACCATTGCCGCGTAGAAGACCGTGTTGAAGCCGACCGGTATGGCAAGACCGTGATTGACGAACCAAGCCGCGAACGCGAGGAACAACAGCGGCAGAACCAGTGAGAAGAACATCTTCGCGACCGTGCCACTCCTTCTGATGTCCACCAGCTCCTTCGATATCAACGAGCGATTGAGGCCGCGTGCGATCGGGAGCCGTTCGTGATATGACGGAAGTACGCTCGTGTACATCTGGCTCGACGATTCCAGCCGGACCGTCACGAGTGCAGATGCTCCGGCGGTCATGGACATGACCATCGCCGCAGACAAGGCGAGGCTGGCGACGGCTGCCTCGGTATCAGCTCCAAGGGGTCCGACGTTCATCTGGAACGCCAAAGACGGGAGGATTTCGTTCAACGCCGGGCTTCCGGTCGCCAGATGGAGCACGAACACCGATGCTACGAGAGCGGTAAGCGCCATGAAGATCGCGGTGCTCCGTATGAACAGCACCGACGCCAGGAAGCTGAGCGAAAGGCCCACCATGAACGTCGCCATGACTGCGACGAAGAATAATCCGATGCTCACAAGAGAGAACCCCATCACAGGGGCGACCGCTGCGATCCCCAGGGTGGCAGGGACAAGAAGCAGGATGACATAGAACACAGCATCTCTCAGGTATATTCCCAGGAATGTCTTCCTGAATGACAGTGGCACCAGGAACGGCATCGCAACCAGGTAGTTGCTCCTGCCGTATCGCCTCTCGAGATACTGTCTACCCATGAGTCCGAAAGCACCCACACTCAGGCCATAGATGAAGGCTGAAAGGTGCGCGAATGTAGCGAGTTCTTCCAGGGACACCGTCGAAGATATCCTGTCCAGGGTCAGGCCGATCGCCGCAGATATGAAGAACACAAAGAACGGGAAAGACAAGAACCGCTCTGTCCCGGAGTATGTCGCATGGCTTCGGAACTCCTCCCGAAGCATCAGGCTCAGGAGAGTGCGCGTCTCTGCTTCCCCCCCACCGTTCTCAGGAATAACTTCTCGAGGCTCTCATCCTTGCCGATGAGCTCGTCCTTGCTGCCTTGCGCGACGACCTTTCCGGAGTCGACTATGGCAATTCTGTTGCAGAGCTTCTCCGATATCTCCAGGATGTGCGAACACATGAAGATGGTCCCGCCGTTCGACACGTATTCCTGCAGATACTCCCTGAGGACCTTCTGATAGATGGGGTCGAGGTTGATGAACGGCTCGTCCAGAAACGCCAGCTTGGGATCGTGCATGAATGCGGACGCGATCATCAACTTCTGTCTCATGCCCTTCGACAGGTCCTTACAGATGACCCCTTTCTTGGTGTCCAGGTCGAAAAATGTCAGCCACCGGTCTATCCTGTCCTCGAGCTTGTCCAACTTCCGCACTTTCCCTACGAAGTACAGATACTCGTACCCTGTGAGATAGGTCGGAGGGCTCTCGACTTCCGGCACGATGCCAACCAACTCCTTCACCCCGATCGGGTCCTTCAAAGCGTCAACTCCCATCACGGAGACGCTGCCCGAAGTCGCCTCGAGCTGGCCGGTCAGAATCCTCAACAGAGTCGTCTTACCAGCACCGTTCGGGCCGAAGAACCCGAAGAAATCCCCGGCCTGCACATCAATGGACACGCGGTCGAGGGCTCTAACCGCGCCAAAATCCTTCATGACATCCTTCGTCTCGATGACGCCCATGGTATCGGACACTATCCAGAACACGTTATTTCAATCTTGTCTGGACCGATGGTTACCATCACGGTGGTTCCGAGTTCCGGATTAAATACGTCCATGTGCTATCGTGTAGCACGACACAGGGTTTCGATTGGCACGTGTAAGGAGGTACAGACGATGGCGGCAAAGACGGGTAAGTCAGTCCTGACGAGCAAGATCGAGGCAGAGATAGAGCTTCTGCAGAGACATGTGCAGATGCTGAAGGCGATAATGGACAGCGAACCCATCGGCATAATTCGACTCTCCGAAATGCTTCAACACCCTCAGCACAAGGTTAGATACTCGCTCAGAATCCTGGAGCAGGAGAATCTGATCGAACCGTCACCGGACGGGGCGGTTACGACGGAGAATATCCAGGATTTCCTCGACCACCTGAAGGACACCTTGGACAGCATGAGCGCGACTGTCAACGAGCTGCGGGAATCGATAGAGTAGATTCCCGCTCCCATAGACCACGGCCAGACAACATCGCGGGCTGGCAGAAGACTTATTATACACGTAGAGTTAACTGCGGCTCGCACCAACAAGCCGTCGTAGCTCAGTCGGTAGAGCGTCCGCCTGTTAAGCGGAAGGTCAACGGTTCGAGCCCGTTCGACGGCGCCATTCACTCATCTTCATACTTCTGCACGACGCACCACGTTCTTGATCAACCAGTACGAGTACAAAGCGAAGGTGACTCCCACTAAGGACATGCCGGTCATGCCGCTGATTTCATGTATCGGCGAGAGCAGAATGAACAACAGCATGAGACCCACGGCGAAGTAAGACTTGTGAAGGTTGTTATGCTGCGAGCCCATCTTATTACGAAGAATGGCCAGGACGATGGCACTCAGAGCGAGTAACGCCGCTATCATCACAATCGGATGAACGCCGTCGGGGGCTGAGCCTGCGATGACGAAGGTGCCGAGCATGAAACTGAATCCGACGAGCATGAACCTCCAAGGCCGCCACACGGGAGAATGACTCGCTGCTGAGAGCAGGTCTCTCGGCGCCTTCCAAGCGGCCAAGACCAGCAATACCGTTGCCGCGAACGCGAGGGCATACTCCGGGACCCCTGGGACGTAGTCCTGAGTCCCGACGAACATGACCGCGCAGAACGCAATGTCCACGACGAACACAAGTGATACGACCCAGAAGCCTCTGGAGCCGAGAAGCCGTTCGTTCTTCAGGCGAGGGAACATGAGGGCGATGAGCAGTATCGGAAGCCCGATACTGATGACGGAGTGGTATATCGTCAGCCAGACTGCCCAGACCCAATTGACGTCGAGATACCTACCATACTCCGCCAACGCGCCGAGGTCCTGCCACCCAGGGTCGAAGAAGCTCTTCACCGCGATGCCCTCCTCCACGACACCGTAGGCTGCCCCCAAGGCAATCGTGCTCGCCCAGCCCTTCCTCCATCTCACGACGACCTCGCGAACGAGGAGCGCGCCAGCACCATACATCCCGAGGAAGATGACGATTATCAGGGGGTTGAAGAACTCGAGAGGCGGGGATGAGCCGGAGAGCATTTCTCCGAGCACCGGCGAGAGTAAAACGAGAAGCCACAATGCCAGTCGCTTGTCTGACATCTCTGAGGAGATGTTGTTCCAGATAGATTAGTCTGTTCCAGGACCACTCCTCGGAAAGATTTTATCTCGGACAACGATTAGTGTCCGGATGCAAGAAGCCTCAGAAGTCGAGGGAATGAAATGGCCTGGATCAACACGATAGAGCATGAGAAGGCGTCCGGGAAGACGAAGGAAGTTTACGACAGGATTCTGAAGGAGAGAGATCATGTAGCCAATATCTTCCTGGCCCAGGGCATGGAGCCCGCAGTTCTTGAGAAGAACATGGAGCTCTATCTCGAGGTGCTCGTGGGGGAAGGACCGCTGACCAGAGAGGAGAGGGAGATGATAGCCGTCATAGTCTCCGCTGCAAACAGTTGCGCTTACGGCGCAGTGCACCACTCTGAGGCGCTTGAGGCCGTCGAGCATGACAGCGGTGCGCTCTACACGCTCATCAAGGAGTACTCGGAGAAGGCTGAGACTCCGAGGAACAAGGCGCTGCTCGCGTATGCGGCGAAGATAACCCTCGGCCCGAAGGACATCACCTCGGACGACATCGGTGACCTGCGGGAGGCGGGGTTGAGCGACGAGGAGATACTCCGCGCCACCTTGGTCGCAGCGTACTTCAACTTCTCTAATCGAATATCGCTGAGCCTGGGCGTCGAGCTTGAGAAGGGCAAGACCAGAAGTTACCGCTACTGATCGCGCCGTTGGAACTTCCTCGGACGGCGCACTGAACGGCACAGAAACGCTAATTAGTAGGAATATGTTTAGAGGAAATGCACGGGCCCGTAGCTTAGTCCGGCGGAGCGATTGGCTCATATGGGGCGGTTTCACCCCTGAGTGACCAATTGGTCATCGGTTCAAATCCGATCGGGCCCACTTCATTATGATTCGAAGGGGATGTCTCACACGGCTCTCTTCACATCTCCATCATTGGCTTGTTGCAGCATACGAGCACTCCGACGCCATCCTTGGTCACGTTGACCTCTTGCCCGCAGATGTCGCAATGATAGGTCTTGCCAAGCGTACCTTTCACCAAAAGGCTCACCTCCTCCGGAGCCTAGATTGACTGGAGCGGATTAATACTTACGCCAAACGAAAGACGCACGCTGCGACGAGACCATGCGGAAATTGAGGGCCCCAACATCGTCGACGGCGAGATTGTCGACGAGGGGGAGTATCTTCTATGGAAAGGGTACGACGCCATATCTGCTGCATCGCCCGATGAATGTGCCTTCCAGAATCGCGTCGACGGCCGCTCATCTGGAGGGTATTCGTTGGCCGTGCAGTTCTGGCCTCGTAACGGCCTCCGAAGTCCGCGATGCAACACCTGCAATTGAGTCCGTGACTCTAGCTCACAGCACCGACGAAGGTGTCAAATCGGAAGAGCGCCTTCCGTCAGACATGGGTTATCGAAATGCCTTCAAAACGAGTGGATGAGGTCAATATTTCTGGCTTGTTCAAGGCCACAGAAGTGCAGGAGTACAGCATACACCCAGACGGTGCGAAAGCGGTATGCTCCGTGAACAATGGTCGCAACTACGAACTTGCCATCATGAATCTCACGAACGGGAAGATGAGGAGGATTCTGTCCGGCGACCAGGCTCTTCTCTCCCCGACGTACTCGCCATGCGGGATGATGATTGCCTACCAGGCGGACTTCGAGGGAAACGAGGATTACGATGTGTTCGTAATCGACGGCAAAGGCAAGAACCCGAGGAGGGTCACGGACAGCATCGCAGACAACGAGAGCCCCGAGTTCTCCCCTGACGGCAAGAGAATCGCGTTCATATCCACTCGCAAGGACGATATGGAGAACCTCTACATGGTGGGCTCTGAGGGAGGGGAACACATGCGTCTCACGAATGAGGAGCTGCCCGTCAGAGATTTCGCATGGTCCCC
>JAEHCN010000118.1 GCA_020696395.1 Thermoplasmata archaeon
AGCGAAGACATGCGAGGCGGACCCGTTCTGCGGCGTGAATTCCGCGAAGGATCCAGCGAACGCAACGGACTTCGAGAAGAAGCACACGCCGGTCATCAAGGCCCCCGAGACCGTGAAGAAGGGCGAGTTCTTCACCGTCACGGTGGAGGTCGGAAAGATCGTCCCGCATCCGAACGAGCCCGGCCACTTCATCCAGTGGATCGAGCTGTACTCCGGCGACACGTTCCTTGCGGGGGCCGATATGACGCCTGCGATGGCCGACTCGATGGCGACTTTTTCCGTCCGTCTCGAGCACGTGCATCCGCTTAAGGCCGTCGCGAGATGCAACCTGCACGGCGCGTGGGTCGGCAGGAAGGACCTGAAGCAGTAGCAGAGAGAACCTTTAGGTCAGTCGAAACCCCTTTCGCTTTTCATGGTCGGTGGTTCTCGGAGGGCGTTCGTCTGATGATAGACCGGAAGCTCCCTGAGGAGGTCGAGCGAGATGCTCATGCATGCCTTCAGTGTGGCTACTGCAACTTCGTGTGCCCCATACAGCTGAATCCTGGGTTGGGCTGGGAGTCGTACCGCGTCCGTGGGAAGATGTATCATGTGAGGAAGTACGCCCACCCTGGCCTGCTCGGGCGGCTGACGGGCGACCGTGCGAGGATGTCGGAGGAGTTCGTCGAGAGGGTGTACAACTGCACGGCCTGTGGCTACTGCCAGGTGGCGTGTCATGTGGAGATCGAGTTCAACGACCGCTGGGAGCAGCTCAAGGAATGGTTCGTCAAGAACGGCATCGGCCCTCTCGACAGGCACAAGGTGCTGCGTACGAGGGTGATCGCCAAGCACAACCCGTACGACGAGCCTCACGAGCGGAGGGGCGAATGGATACCCGAGGGCGCGAAACGGTCGAAGAACCCAGACGTGTTGTTCTTCACGGGGTGCACTGCGAGCTACAGGCAGCAGAAGATAGCCCAGGACACGACCCGCGTGCTAGACGCAGCGGGTGTGGAGTACGACATCCTGGGCACGGACGAGTGGTGCTGCGGCTCACCCCTGATACGGACGGGGCAGACGGATGTCGTGACGGACGAGAAGGACGGGCTGGTCAAGCACAACCTGGCGGAGGTTGAGAAGCGCGGCGCGAAGACCGTGGTGACCGCGTGTGCGGGATGCTTCATGACGCTCAGCCACAACTATCCGATATATGCGGGCAAGCTCGACTTCGAGCTGCTCCACATGACCCAGTTCATCGACAGGCTCGTCTCGGAGAAGAAGCTAGTGCTCAAGAGCCCCCTCGACACGAGGATAGCGTATCACGACCCGTGCCACATCGGCCGACACTTCGGCATATTCGAGGAGCCACGGCGCATACTGAGGGCGTTCCCAGATTCGACCTACATCGAGCTTCCCAGGAACAGGCTCGACTCGCAGTGTTGCGGCGCTGGGGGCGGGTTCAAGATACAGTTCAACGACCGTGCGGAGCACATCGCGTCCCTCCGGGTGGAGGAGGCGAAGAACGCCGGTGCGGAGATGCTCGTGTCCGCGTGTCCCTTCTGCGTGACGAACCTGGACCACGGGGCGAGGCGTGCGGGGATAGAAATGCCCGTCGCGGAGCTGGTCTCGCTCGTCGCGGACTCGGTCCGGTGAAGGCTCCTCCTCGAAGGTATATTATCGGGCCACCGTCATTTTCCGGCGAGGCCTATGAGTCTCCTCCCGCTGTTCAAGTACACATCCAGGGCTAGATCGACGAGCTGGATGATCGCCCTGTGCACCATGTTCATAGTGGCGAGCTTCTCGGTGGCGGCAGGCCTGCAGTCGTCCATGGACACGCTCATGGGCAACTTCTCGTCGGAGCACTACCTAGTCACCAGACAATCCGGTTCCGGGCCCGCCCTGTTCGACGAGGATGAGATATCATCTCGGGCGGGGAACGCCGCTTTCGGCCTGTTCAGCAAGGCGTCGGCGGAGCCCGGCAACATGAGCGTGATCACCTTCTGCGTGGCGGACGACCATCAGGTGCTGGGCGAGACCCTGTCGACGGAAGGCAGCGACGCACTCGCAGGGACCGGCCTGTCGCTCAGCGGCAGCGTGACGCTCGAGACTGAGGACCAGGCCGAGGCGACGATCGTCGGAAAGTACTCGTCATCGGTCTTCCCGTCCGATTGGCTGCTGTGCAGCGAGCAGCTGATGAGATCCCTGCTCGCAGCTGGTGACAGCACGTTCAACTTCGCCGTCATAGCCGATCCATCCTCGGAGGAGCGGTCCCTTCTGACGGGCGCAGGCTTCGTCGTCCAGCCGATGATAGCGGTGCTTGAGTTCCTCGAATCCGGAGCGCAGGAGTTGCGCGACGACGCCCTCCTGGTGCTGGTACCGTCGTCGTTCGTGGTCGGCGTGCTCGTATACAGCTTCCTCGGGTCGGAGGTCTCCGATAGTAGGCGCGAGATAGGCATACTCAAGACGATAGGCGCCGGACGGAGGAGGCTGTTCTCCTATCTGATCGCGAATGCGTTGCTGATAACCGCGTGGGGTGCCGCCCTCGGCCTGGCGTTGGGCATCATATTGTCGTACGGCATCGCTACCATCGCCTCCCACATGTTCCCATCCGTTTTCGTGATAGAGATCGAGGAGAGCCTGCTGGCTATCGCCTACTGTGTGACACTCGTCGCGGGACTGGTGGGGACAATGATCCCCGCCATCAGGAGCACCCGCACCTCCCCCGTGGAGGACCTGAAGGAGGTGAGACGATTCTGATGGTCCGAGCGCGAGTGGTAGTCGTCGTCATGCTCGCGATAACCATATTTACAGCCACATCATCGATCCTCTCCGGCCTCTACGCGGCGCCTGCATCGTTCTCATCCTCGGGAGACTTCGTGATAATGTCCGAGGACGCCCCGACCATATTCTCCAGCCAAGTGGAGGTCGGGCTGGCGTCCGCTCTGATGTCCGTCGAGAACGTCACTGGTGCGTGGCCCGAGATCATCGCCTTCTCGACCTGGAACGGCGTTTCGTTCGTCCTGAGAGGTGCGGACCTCGAGGCGTTCATGCCCGAGCTCGCGGAAT
>JAEHCN010000058.1 GCA_020696395.1 Thermoplasmata archaeon
ATTCTCCGGCATCCTTCCAGAGATGCGATATAACTGGTATGATGTACCTAAATCGCCCGAGCTATTCACTTTCGTGGCACCTAATCCCAAAAGGTCACCGTTTCTGAAGGGCGGTTAAAGTGGCGGAAGAAAGCCCTTAAGGCATCGAGAACGATTCGGGTACGAAGTGAAAGACTCGAATCGTCCCACACACGAAGAAATACTGGCTCTTGTTGCCGAACTCGTCCCGGACCTACCCCGACCCAGCGAGATCTTTGCTGAGATAAAGGGGAAGAACCAGACCTTGTGGTTGGAGGGATGGTGTGACGGGTGCATTGCTAGCAGGGGATTTCCTCCCAAAGGACAAGGAATGCTCAAAGAGAAGCTGGACTATATTCGTGAGGTAACACCGAATCTTCTTCGGGAGAGAGCAACGGAGAGGAACATGACTGTCCTGTGGTCAGGATTCACTCCACTGAAGGACAAAGAGCATTTGTACGGCGTGTCTTGGGCTGTTTTCACAAAGAACCCCTAGCAAGTGCATTCTGATGTGGGACCCAATCGTCTAGGAAGAGAAGGCCGTAGGGGCGGAAGGGTATCAAGGGCAAGGTCGATGGAATGGCAAAGAAGCTGATTGTATGCAAGAAATGTGGAGACAAGAATCCGGACTATGTTCTCCATTGTGGCTCTTGTGCCTCCGCGCTGCGCGGCCCTTCAGCCAAGGATTCCGATGCGACTCGAGAAGAGCGGCCATCAGATGGCTCAGCCGGTTCCACCGAGGGACATAGGAGCGATGATCGAAGATCCATCTGGCAAACAAAATATCGTAACCGCGTAGCGTTGAACTTGTTCTTGATCACCCTCTTTGCATTCATTCTCACCATGGATTTGCTGACAGGTGCAAGCGCTCTCAACATTGCTGTCGTGCTGGTGTTTCTGGCTCTTTCCACGACGCGGTTCCTCCTTACTTGGCGCAGGATTCGACAAGGATAGCGTCGTTCCTCATCGATGGACGCAGAATGAAGCCACCCGCACAATTATGCCAAGGGCGGTCAAAGCTGCAGGGGTTCAAAGGGGTCTATGTCTACCACAACCGCTTCTGAGAACCGGCCGCAGGAGCAGAGTGAAATGGGGGGTCAGCCCCGATGTCAATCATCACGCGGAGATGAATCTTGAATCCCATGCGGCAGGGACCGAAGTCGTTGACACGGTAGCATCGGACGAAATTCGTATTGTTATTCACGATCGGTGCACTATCTCGTCGGAAACAGGTATGAATTCCGCAGGGTTTTTGTTCGGTTAGATACGCTTAAGTACAATTTTGCCAGTCTAGGGGCCGGGCGACCCTGAGGCCAAGAACGCCTACTCCGTGAGGCGTGGCCAACAGGTCATCCTGGGAAGAGGAAGAACCTCAGCAAGGTGTTTGAATGAAAATACGCGACCTGAAATGGTTATTCGGCAGGAATTCCGAGTTCTGGCCGACGAATATCAAGACGGGCATGTGGGCATGGATCGGACACCGGATAACGGGTCTTGTGCTGGTTGTGTATGTTTTCATGCACCTGTCATTCCTGTCGACAGCGTCTATCAGCTCAGGCGATTTCAACTCCCTTATGGAGGTGACCTCTAAGCCGCTGTTCGTGGCGATGGACTTCGTCCTCATAATCGCAGTCATATTCCACGCCATGAACGGTTTCAGAGTCATCATGTTCGACCTAGGCCTGGGAGTGCGCCACCAGAAGCTCGTATTCTGGATCGCGATGGCGATCGCCGCCATCCTCATCATTGGGGGGCTGTGGGCCCTGTGGGACATCATATTCGTCCCGTCCGAGGGAGGTGGCTAGATGCCTGACCAGAGGATAGCGACCACGAAGGTGGCCGGTACCTGGGCCTGGTTCTTCCAGCGCCTTTCAGCTGTGCTGCTCGTCGTGTTCCTGGGAATACACCTGTATGCCTCGCACTTCATGGACCTCGGGGAGCACGAGTCAGGAGAGTCCCTGATTTCGTTCGACGACGTGACCTTACGCCTCGATCAGGTGTTCTACATCGTGGTCGATTACGGCATGCTGTCGATGGTGCTCGTGCACGGTCTGAACGGCCTAAGAACGGTTTTGTTCGATTTCGACATGTTCGTAAAACGGAAGAAGTACATCGATGTGGGCCTTTGGATGGTGGGCATCGTGACCCTGATATGGGGGATAGTGATTCTGTTCCCGTTCATCACAGGAGGCTGAGGAAGTGCACTACCACAAGATACTCGTTATCGGGGGCGGACTCGCCGGTCTTAGGGCCGCCATCGAGGCCACCCCGAAAGCTGACACCGCGATCATATCGCAGGTGCACCCGGTAAGATCACATTCAGGCGCCGCCCAGGGCGGTGTGAACGCACCGTTGGCCAACAACCCAAAGGGTAGGGACGACACATGGGAGAAGCACGCCTACGACACCATCAAAGGAAGCGACTTCCTGGCCGATCAGGACACGGTCGAGTTCATGACCAGCGAGGCTGGGCCATGCATCTACGAGATTGAGCATTGGGGTTGTCCCTTCTCGCGGACCGAGGAAGGCAAGATCGCCCAGAGGCCGTTCGGAGGGGCGGGATACCCGCGTACCTGTTTCGCGGCCGACAAGACTGGCCTATACATGCTGCACACGCTCTGGGAGCGTTCGGTCAAGCTCAACATACCGTTGTACGACGACAGGGTGTTGGTCGATGTCGTGATTGAAGGCGACCAGTGCAGGGGCGTGATTTGTCTCAACATGCAGACAGGCGCCCTCGAGCCGTTCATGGCCGAGGCCGTCATATTCGCCTCGGGAGGCAGCGGACAGATATACGCGCGCTCGACCAACGCGCTGATCAGCACGGGCTCTGCTCAGGCTGCGGCGTACAGAAGGGGCGTCCCCCTGAAGGACATGGAGTTCATACAGTTCCATCCCACGTCGCTCTTCGGGACGAACATACTCATGACCGAAGGTGCGAGGGGCGAGGGTGGGTACCTCATCAACTCCAACGGGGACAGGTTCATGTCGAAGTACGCTCCGAATGTGATGGAGCTCGGGCCGCGGGACATCGTGTCCCGGTCGATCCAGACGGAGATCAACGAGGGCCGCGGCATTGAGGACCAGTACGTCTACCTCGACCTAAGACACCTCGGAAGAGAGAAGATACTCGAGAGGCTCCCCGGGATCAGGGACCTGGCCATGAACTTTGTGGGCGTGGACCCCATCGAGAAGCCTGTACCTATCCAGCCTGGGCAGCACTACACGATGGGCGGGATAGACACAGACGTGGACGGAGCGACGAAGTTCAAGGGCCTATACGCCGCGGGGGAGTGCGGATGCGTGAGCGTCCACGGCGCAAACCGCCTCGGCGGCAACTCTCTGCTGGACACGGTGGTGTTCGGCAAGCGGTCGGGCGCGGTCGCTGCCCAGTACGTCTCGTCCAAGGTCGATGAGAAGCAGGGCGAGGCGGCTGTCATGAAGTGCCTCAAGGATACCCGAGAGAGGATCGACGCTCTCCTCGCGAGGAAGGGCTCGGAGAACCACGCGGACATAAGGAACGAGATGAGGGAGACGATGTTCCTCAACGTCGGCATATTCCGTGAGAAGACCGCGATGGAGACGGGGCTTGCGAAGATACGCGAGCTCAAGGAACGCTACAGGGACATCTCGGTGCAGAACAAGGGCAGGCAGTACAACGTGGACCTGGTACGCGCCATAGAACTCGAGGGCATGCTGGATGTCGCGGAGGCGATAGTCGTCGGTGCAGTCAAGCGGGAGGAGAGCAGGGGTGCTCACTCGAGGCTCGACTTCAAGGAGAGGGATGACGAGAACTTCCTGAAACACACCATCGCGGTCTTCACGTCCGAGGGCCCGGAGATCACATACAGCCCCGTGAAGATAACTAAACACAAGCCGGTAGCGAGGAGGTACTGAGATGGCTGGAGAGGAGATCACCGTCAGCGTGCAACGGTTCGACCCGACTGCAGATAGGGTGCCTTACTGGCAGTCGTACAGGGTCGTCACCAAGCCGGGGATGACAGTCCTCGACGCCCTCTTCGAGATAATGAACCATCAGGACGGTACCCTAGCGTTCAGGTTCTGCTGCAGGGCGGGTGTGTGTGGGTCTTGTGCGATGGTCATCGCTGGCAAGATACGCCTCGCGTGCGAGACGCAGGTAGCGCAGTTCGTCGGCAAGAAGGAGTTGCTCCTCAGCCCTCTGCCGCACCAGAAAGTGGTCAAGGACCTCGCCGTAGACTACGAGCACTTCTTCGAGAGGGTCAAGCGGGTGAAGCCGTACCTCATGGGTAAGGAGCCGTATCCGGAGCACGAGTACATACAGACCCAGAAGGAGAGGGCACCGATCAACGACCCGATAGACTGCATCCTCTGCGGGTCGTGCACCAGCTCGTGCACTGTGGCGTGGTCGAGCACCGACTACCTAGGACCCGCCGCGTTGCTCAAGGCGTTCAGGTTCTACGCTGACACTCGCGACACGGCCAAGGACGAACGGCTCGACCTCATCGAGAGTGAGAGCGGCGTCTACCGGTGTCACACGATCTTCAATTGCGTCGAGGTTTGTCCAAAGGATCTCAACCCGACCGAGGCAATCCAGAAGCTGAAGATCAAGGCAACGAAGCGTAAGCTGTTCGGCGGCAGGAAGCGGCGCAAGGCCTGAGCGTCTCCCCCCGCTTTCGGTCCGTGCTAGATACGGGGCCGTACGGCTGCCCGGACAGCGGCTGACCGCAATGCTCCAATAGCTGTCGTGCGCATCCGGTTCGGAGGTGAGATCTGGATGCCCACGCTAAAAGTGTCGTTCAAGAACGGCCCCGAGATGTCAGTCATACTCAGAGAGGATGAGACCGCGACCGTCGAGAAGCTCCTGTCATCTGTTCCATTCCAAGCGAAGGTGAACAGGTGGGGGGACGAGGTGTACTTCGACGCTCCCGTATCCGCAGAGCTGGAAAAGGATGCGAGGGCGGTCATGGAGGTAGGCGAAGTCGCCTTCTGGCCCGACGGGAGCGCCATGGCGATATTCTTCGGCCCCACACCGGTCAGCACTGACGCACGGCCGAGGGCCTACAGTCCATGCAACGTGTTGGGCAGGATAAGCGGAGACGTCACTCCTCTCAGGACCGTTGTCACGGGCTCCTCTGTCGAAGTCAGCAGGGAGCCGTAGAGACTCTTACTGGCACGTGTATCCGCCGTCCACCGACACCGCTGCTCCGGTGATGAAGCTCGCGTCTTCGGAAGCGAGGAAGACGACGGTGTTCGCCACCTCACTCGGCCTGCCGAGCCGGCCGATCGGATGATAGTCGCTGATTTCCTTCCTGTAGGCGTCGACAGTGGTCCCTCTCGAGGCGACCTCCTGGAGGAACATTGGAGTCTCTATCTCTCCCGGACATACACAGTTGACCCTGATATTCTTCCCGGCGTAGTCCAAAGCGAGGCATTTGGTCATCAGGACCACAGCGCCCTTCGAGGCGTTGTACGCTATGGCTGACCTATCGCCCACAAGTCCGCTGCACGATGCATTGTTGACGATCGAGCCGCCTCCCTGCTTCAACATTACCGGGACGACCTCTTTGGTCATCAGGAAGATGCCCTTGACATTCACTGCCATTATCCTGTCCCAGTTCTCTTCGCTGACCTCCTCAACAGTTCCCTCGATGAGGATGCCCGCGTTGTTGAACAGCACGTCTATCCGTCCGAGGCCAGTCAGAATCTCGTCGACCATCCTCTTGACATCTGCGTGGTCGGTGATATCGCCTGACACGAGAAGCGGGTCGTATCCCTTGCCTCTCAGCTCGTCGACGGTCTCGCCGCCCGTCTTCTGCGATATGTCAACGATGGCAACCTTAGCGCCCTCCTCAAGCAGCCTCTCGACCGTGGCCTTTCCAATCCCCGAGGCGCCTCCCGTGACGACGGCGGCCTTGCCCTCGAATCTTCTTTGCGGCATCGAATCGCCTCCGAGGCGTATCCCCTGAGGTCATGTTCAATCTTGCGGAGGTCCTGGGAGGCATATTACATATATCCTGACACATGTCGCCTTCATACAACGGAGGTGCGACTCGTTTGCCAAAGAAAGTGCTGGGCATACTCGGCAGCCCGAGGCTACAGGGCAACACGGCCGACCTGTTGGATGCCGTTCTCGAAGGTGCTCGCCTTGCGGGGGCGGAGGTGGAGAGGCTGGACCTTGCTAGGATGAACATAGGCCCTTGTGTCGAGTGCCGGAGATGCGACGTCGACGCGACATGTGCTGTGAAGACAGACGACATGCAGCAGATCTACGCCCGGATACGGGAGGTGGACGCCATAGCCCTCGCGTCACCGATATTCTTCATGGGCGTGAGTTCACAGACTAAAGCAATGATTGACAGATGTCAGAGTTACTGGGTAGAGAAGTACGTCATGCAGAAGAGGGCCTACGAGGGCCGTACGATGCCCAAGGGACTGTTCGTCGCCTGCGCAGGTTCTCCCAAGCCGATAGTGTTCGACCCGGCGAGACACACGGTCCGAGCATTCTTCGCAGCAATCGACTACGAATACGCCGGCGAAGTCCTCCTCGGCTTCACGGACGATTCTGAGCTCTCTCCGAGAAAGGTCGAAGCGCTTGAAGCAGCGAAACTCGCAGGGACCACCCTAATCGGGTGAACCGGCCACTTGCGCGTCAGGCTGCCAGCTTGCCCTTCGTCATTATCCTGCCAATCCTCCCGCTGTCGCTCTCGGCCTCGATGTTCACTCCGAGGGCGCTCACGAAGTCCCAGTGCATCACCGATTCTGAGGTTCCGCCAAAGGTGTTGTTCGATCCGAATGCCAGGTGCGCGGTCCCACTGATCTTCTCATCTGTGAGTATGTATCCTATCGCCTTCTTGATCATCGGGTTGAAGCCGACGCCGACCTCGGCTATGTTGGTTGTCCTTACCGGTGAATACTTGGCGCGATCGATTCGACTGCACTCCCTGAAGCTGGCGACGAGCTGCTCCAGCCCGGTGTCAGCCTCTGCCCGGTCAAGGAGGAGCCTGCCCTTCCTGAATTCGAGACGGACTCCCCTCAGTATCTTCCCGGACATGCGGTCCCTCGTCACGGGACAGTAGATGGTCCCCTCCCCCTGGCTCTCCTCGGGGGCTACGAACACCTCTCCCGCCGGGAGGTTCGCCCCTCGGTCACCGATCGAGTAGTCCGCCTTGCTGATGTACCCGTCATCGATGTTCAACATCCTCCCCTCGACGCGCACCCTGAAATCGGTCCCCTTCCCATCCCAGACGTGGATCGACGATGCATTCTTGAACCTGCTAGCCATCTTCCTGCCAATCGCCATCAGGGTTTTCGGAGGGACAGTCATTCCCCCCACTATCAGATTCTCCAGCTGTTTGTACGGCACCCCGTAGGTCTTCGCGGCTTGGGCGGTCGGCCATCCAGCATACAACCATTTCTTTCCGTCGGTCGGATGGTCTATGATGTCCATGACTGGCAACATGGCCTTCTGTCGCGCAACCAGTTTCTCCCTGGGAAATCCCTCCGCGGTCCTCGGATCTTCGAGTTCTTCGACCATGATGAGCAGGTCGGACTCTTTGATGAGAGCCACGTAGTGCTTCGGAACCGTGGACAGCACCGATGCGGGGATCTCATCATAGACCGCCTTCGAATACCTGTCGGATGTGAATAGGATTAGCGGGACGGCTCCCTTGCGGAGGCACTGAAGCGAAATCTCCTCGAGAAGTTCCTGCGCATACGCGCCTCCCCTGATGACAATCGAGTCTCCTCGCTTGACATTGCACGCATCGACCATGTTCCTGGCGCAATCTCTTGTCTTTCTCCTGTTGGGAGTCATCGTTTCTCGCCTCGTGTGAAACCAGGGCAATCAGGTTACTTATATCTGATGACGGTGACTCAGTTGGAGTTGGATAAGAGGGCTAGGACGACTATCCGCGGGTGACATGTGCGTTTGTACTGCCTGCACTTGCTGCATGCGGCGTGTGTGGGGCCCGGCGACTCGTCCTCGGAACTTAGCTTGAAGCCTATCTTGAGGAAGAACTCGGGAGCTCTGGCAAGCGCCCACAGGTCGCTTGCGCCCAATGCCCTCGCGTCGTCCGCCACTTTGGACACGAGCCTCCTGCCGACGCCGTGCTTGCGGAGTCCCTCCTCCACGGCAAGCCACTCGACCGAGAAAACGTCCTCAGAACGTTTCAGCGCCACGCTCGCAACGATCTTATCCTCGTCGAAAAGGCCGTACGCTGTGACCATGCCCTCGAATGCCCCATCCTCAAGCCCGGCGCTCAACGCTAGCCGTCGCACGGCTTCGAAATCTGTAGTCGGTCTGAGGTCCGTATCATCAGCCTCCGTCGGAGATGATGGAGAGGGCAAGCCTGCGTAGATATCTCTTGCCGTCCCATCACGGTCCGTTCATGTCTTCCTGGGTCTCTCGCCCTCGTCCCGGTCCTTCGGCAAGGCGACTTCGAAGCACGCGCCTTTCCCGTGATCCCCCGGAATCCTATCCTTCACGTGCACGAGGCCTTTGTACCGGTCCACCAGAAGGCTTACAACCGAGAGACCGAGTCCGGATCCCGAATGACTATCAGGTCGGCGTGCGAACTTCGAGAACACCGACCCCTTCTTGTCGTCTGGGATGCCGATGCCCCTGTCCTCGACCCGGACGGTCCATGCGCTGTGGCCATCCACGATACTGACATCGAATTCCGCTGTAGTGTCGCCGCTGTACTTCACCGAGTTGTCGAGGATGTTCGAGAAGAGGTCGAATATCAGATCGTCGGCTTTCACGAAACACTCAGTGTAGGGACAGTCGAAGCCAACCACCACATCCTTGGAGGGATGGTCCCGCTTGGTGGAGGCTATGCATCTAACCAGCACCTCCCTGAGATCGTAATGGCGCTTAGGGAGCTCATCGCTAGCCCTTATGTTTGAGAGTTCTCGGACGTTCTCCACGAGGTTTCTTGCCTCTCTTGCCAAGGAGATCGCCTTGGTCAACTGTGTGCTTTTGTCCCCTTGGGGGCGCTGGGCGCGCTCCATCGACTCCAAATAGAATATCAGAGGGTCGACCAGATTGCCGACATCATGGACTATCAGGTTGAGATAGCTCTGGGATTCACCAACGGCGTCTATCGCGTCCTGGTACATCTTCGAGTTCTCGATGGCTATGGCAGTGAGGTTTGAAAGCAACTGAATCTTCGCGATGGTCTCGCGAGAAGGCATCTTTCTGTTCTCAGGTTCGTCTATCTCGATCCATCCAATCCAGTTGCCCAGCCTGTCAGTCATTACGAAGTCAATGTAGTCGAGGTCATGCCACTCATCGCTCGAGTTCCTCGTACTCGAGAGCTTGGCGACGTCGGATATGTAGTCCACGTCGTCGCTGTAGACGTGCGTCAACCCCTCTGCCCGGACATAGTAGCAGTTGTCGTCGATCCTGAACTTATCGTCCAGTTCGTCCCTCTTCCTCTCCAACGGGTAAACATGGTCTCTTATCGCACGCTTCTGGTCTTCCGGGAAGCCCCGGACGACCCGTGGTCTGAATACCCCGGTCTCCTCGTCCTGCACGCATATTGTGAGCGCCTTCATCGCGAACTGCTTCGATATCGTATTCGCGACGCGCTCGAGCAGCACGTCCAGCGGCTCCACGCGGGAGATAAGCCGCAGGATCTCAAGCATCTCAGGTATCGGAACTCCGGTCAACCCCTCGTTCGGTTCGATGGCGGACTCATCTCCCTTAATGATACCCTGCATGTAATCTCTCTCTAGAATATGTTCCAGGGCATTCGTATTCACAGAGGCTTATAAAAACATGTCGAAAGTCCTGGACGCGCCTCTGGTGTCGAATGCCTAAGGCGGGACGCCGGTCCTCAACACTTCACTAGCTGGCCGTCGTCACGTATCAGCTAGGGCCCCCGTCGCATGACCATCAAATACGATGACGGCGATAGTCTGGCAGGAAGAGGTCTGTTGGTGTGTCAGTACGGAACATGGAGCTTGGAGACGTCGGTCGGGCGATGGAACTCATAAACAAGGAAGGTTGGGGGCACACCCGGATCGACATCGAACGGATACTGACGCTCAGCCCGGAGAGCAATCTCATATGGGAATCCGACGGTGTTGCGCGGGGATTCGTGACCTCTCTCATGTATGAGAGTTCCGCGATGGTCGGGCACGTGCTCGTCTCGAAAGAGAGCAGAGGCCACCAGATCGGAAAGCGCCTACTCAAGAGCCTGTTTGACAGATTCGATTCCGAAGGCATCGAATCCGTCATCCTCTACGCCACTGAGGACGGGGCGAGACTCTATGGTGGGTTCGGCTTCAAGGAAACGAACGAGTTGCTTTCGGTCGGCCTCTTGATTCGCGAAAGCGTGAGGGAATCGCTCGAGCAGGAGTGCCCCAATGTGCGGGAGACCGATTTGGATGAGCTGATGGATATGGATGCCCGGACCTTCGGAGACAGGAGACCGAACCTGATTAGGCGACTCTATTGCGACTTCCCCGAACATTGCTTCAAGTTCGAGAAGTCGGGAGAGACGGCCGGCTTCGCCTTTGGGCGGAGGACGCCCATAGGGTTCGATATCGGACCGTGGATATGTATGTCTGGTGCTGAGAAGGACGCTGCTAGCTTGCTCTCCT
>JAEHCN010000059.1 GCA_020696395.1 Thermoplasmata archaeon
GAGATAGCCAAGGATGCCGGCATGACCACCATGGTCGGCTGCATGGGGGAGATACAGCTGTCGATTGCTGCGGGGCTGCACTTCGCCCTAGGCTCGGACAACGTACGATATGTGGACCTCGACTCGCACTTCTCGATGATAGACGACCCTTCGACGGGGCTGACTTTCAAGGACGGGAGCCTCGTGGTTGCGCCTCGGCCAGGCCTGGGTATCGCTACGACTCCATACCAGTAACGCTTATAGCCTGAATGCTCAATCCCGTGCCACCAACTGCTTACTGGCGGACCAACAAATGGCGAAGAAGATCGACGACCTCCGCAACGCCGAGGAGAAGTTCCGGGCGCTTCTGAACAAGCGCGATGAGATAAACGCTCAAGCATCAGTCATAAGATCCGAGCGGGACACGCTGAACGACCAACGCAAGGTGCTCCAGGAACAGGTAGAGGAAGCGCGCGACAAGCGAGACGCCCTCGTCGCGGAGATGCGGGTCTACAAAGACAGGAGGGACGACCTCCAGAGGAAGGCCAAGGAACTCATCGAGTTCAAGCGCAAGCTCAAGGGCAGGCCCATGGGGAATCTCAACTCCGAGATACGCAAGCTATCCGACGAGATCGAGAGCCTCGACCTGAAGCAGCAGACTGTCCCGATGACCATCCCGAAAGAGAGGGAGCTGCTGGATGACCTCAAGGCGAAGAGGAAAGAGCTGGAGCGCGTGAGGACGATCCTCGGCGACCAGGAGAAGATCGCCGAGGAGATCCACGACATCGATCAGAGCATAGACGAGCTCTTCCGACAGGCGGACAAGGAACACGAGGAAGTCGTGCGTCTATCGAACGAGAGCCAGGAACACCACGACCATGTCACTTCCATGATGAAGGAGGCCTCTTCGATCAGAGGGACCGCCGACAAGAAACACGCGGATTTTGTCAAGCTCAGGGAAGGCGCGGACGCGGCCCATCAGAAGGCCACGGACATGCGGGACAAGATCATCGATATCCGCAAGGAGCGACGCGCTGCATGGCAGGAGGAGCAGGACTCGGTCAATGAGGTCAACAAGGCCGCGCGGGAGACTTTCGACGACGAGAAGAGGAAGGACGCGGCGGCCGAGGAAGCGCTCCAGCTGCTCCTTAAGAAGAAGAAGGTAGAGATGCGCTGACGCATTCCGCGCCAGCCCGTACACATCATCTCTTTCTTCTGCCGAACACGAGGACCGAGGCCGTCGGTTCGATGTCGGCATCGTCGTCCGTATCCTTCTTCCTCGAAAATCGTTTCTTCTTCTCCGGCTTCTTCTCCTCCTTCCTGGGCTTCTCTTTCTTCTTTCTCAGCGGCCGTGGAGTGGTGGGCTTGTCGGGCGCCTTTCCCTTGGAGACATAGATATCTCTGTCTCCCGTCTGCCTGAAGTGCAGGCGGTCCGTCTTCATCAAGAGAGCCATTGGTAGCACGAGCTGGTCCTTGGGGAGTTCGGTGTCCTTCTCTATCTTCTCCAGGGTGGCGCCCGACTTCTCCGTCACACTGAGTATCGTTTTGATGACGTCGTTGACGTTCATCTTCTCCCTGCCCGTCCCCACGGTCACCTGCGTCCTCTGGTCGACTATGCTCGACAGGAACTCTTTGGAGCGTCTGTCGAAGTTGACGGGGTCTTCCCTAAGAAGGGTCCAGAGTGGGCGCGTGTCGAGCCCGAGCTGCTCCCAACCGCGTATCTGGTCTATCCTCTGTCCCACTAGGAACTGCTTGTCGAGGCCGTTCTGCGCAATCGGGCTACCGGGGTTGATCTCGAGGGCGTGCTGGAAATGCATCACCGCCTCGTCGTGCCTTCCGAGCCTAGCGCACATCTTCGCCAGGTTGATGTGGGCGTCGAAGTTGTCGGGCATGAGCAGCATGGCCTTGTTGAAGCATACCATGGCCTCCTCGGGCCACGCGAGCGAAACGAATATGACGCCTTTGTTGTTCCAGGCGTGGGCGTTGTTGGAGTCCATCTTGATCGCCTTGTCGTACGCGCTGAGCGCCAGGGCGCGCTTGCCGTCGAGGGCGTGTATGTTGCCTAGCTGGCACCATGAGATGCCGTCCCCGGAATCGATCTCCAGCGCCATCTCGTAGCACGTCTTCGCCTTCGAGTGCTCCCTCAAGGCGTACAGGGCGTCGGCCTTCAGGCTCCACGGGAGGGCGAAGCGCTTCGACACGCCCAGCTCCAAGCACTGTTCCAGCGCGGCGTTCGCGTGCTTGAGAGCACCAGCGAAGTCTCCCTTCCGTATGAGGGAGTTCGCCGCCTTGAGGCGGGACCACAGCCACATGTATTCTTTCTCACGCCAGACATACATAGCCAGTGGGACGAAGGAGAACGTGAAGCCTATCGTGGCGACCATGCGGTCGTACTGGTCCGCCGAATCGGTCGGTATGATGCCTATCTGCTCGTGGAATGCCACGAGGAACAATCCCATCGCACCCAGTAGCCACGCGGCGAAGATACCGTCTCGGGTGCGGATGAACTGCAGCGCGAGGACCGCCAGCGTCATGCCGCCCGCGAACAGTGGCAGGTTCATCGCGGAGAACGGGTATTCTCCGGGGGCGCTCCTTCCGACGTCGAACGCCTCGTGGACAGGCACCAGCAGCATCAGAATCAGGCCCGTCCCGAACATCGCCAGTACGAGGCTGTCCCTGTCGTCGATCGCCTTCGACGCCATGACGACCATGACGAAGCCCGCGACGAACAGCATGCTTAGAATGACGGACAATCCGCCTGTGTTAGGGCCGACGACTATGAGCAGTGCGAGGCTCGCGACGGTGAGTATCAGGCCTATCTGCCCGATCACTGTCTTCGGAAACGGTAGCAATGTGGACACTCCTTTGTCCGGGATGACCGGCTTGACGTTGAATAGCAGCAGTATCCCGAACAGGAGAAACAGGCCAGACACTGCGAACACGTATGTGTTGTAGACCTCCCAGTTGCCGTACCATATCTCCTGGCTCATGAAGAACGCGATCGCCGAGCCGATAACGACAGCCGCGTAAAGCAGCAGCATGTACAGTCTCGGACCTCCTATCCAAGGCACGAATGGTCGCACTGACTCCTTACGATCGCTCAATGGTCTGAGCAGTTTCGTGAGCGACATGCCCTCGGGCTCGGAAGAGCCCTCAACCTTCTCTTCACTCGTGACTGTCATCAGTTTCTCCCTCTCTATCCTCCTCAGTTGTCTGCTCTCTTCTCTTACGCCTAATGGCGAAGAACATAATTGTCACTATCGCAAGGGGCACGAGGACGCCCTCGAACTCAGGAATTGGCACCTGACCCTCGTTCCAATCCCCCGGCGTGGGGTCCATCCAGTCCCAGCCTCCACCTTCTAAGGTGCCGACCCGGCCGTAGGACCTCGCCAGCCAGCGTGGAACGGTCACTTCGTCGATCGGCTCCTCTACGTCATCGCGTAACTCAAACGTGGTCCCTTTCAAGAAGTCGAGGCCGACGATGACAAGGAACTCCCATGAATCAATGATCGTTGGCTCATCGAAAGTGTATACTAAACGCCCATCGATATACAGCGTCCACCCCTCCAGATCGATTGGCACCGGGCCGGTGTTGAGGAGCTCGATCCAGTCGTCAGAGGTCTTCGGCCCCGAGCTGTATATCTCGTTGATTATGATGCCGCCGATGGCCTTGACACCGGAGGGGCTGCGCGTTGACAGGAACGCGAATTTCTGGTCCTCGCATCCCTGCCAGTCTTGGGATAGGAATGTGACAGCGTAAATCCCCTCGGGTGAGAGGCCGAGGACCTCGTACGAACACCCGACCTCCAATTGCTTGCTGTCCGCAGCAGCGTCCGTCTTGCCGACCGCGTTCCAGACGCTGTCCTCGTAGAGATACGCCGTGGAGGTAAGCACCTGGCCCCGTTTCCCGGCGACGACGATGCACGCTTCGGAACCGGTCGTGGCCGATCCAGTGCTCTGGTTGAAGTCGGTGTCGATGAAGATGTATGCGAAGTCCATGCCCGACCTCGTGATCGGCGTGTCGGTTATGTCGCCCACGACCACATCGGGGGCGACCACCCGGACGATATCTCCAGGTACGTTTGACCCCGCCATCATGGAGCCGTCGACTGCCATATAGAAGTACGCCGTCTCCTCCTGCGATGCCGTCTTGACGCCTGTTATGTCGATGTTCGGCGCGGTCAGGTTCGCGTCGTCCACCGAGAAGGCGTCTCCCAGGTCGTCCTCCATGGTCGGCCGTGTCTTCCAGTCGGCGAACGCTCCGTCAATCGTGATCTTCGGGGATGGAGACATTATGTGCGTCACCATGCTGTCCGTCTGAGTGGAGTCGTATGCGATGGTCGCGTTGCCCTCGAACATCAGGCCGGCGCTCCTGTTGAGCCTGAGCCCGAAGGTCGCGCCAGCGACGCCTTCCGGGAAGCTCGCCAGAAGCTCGATGGTCGTCGAGAGCCCCTGCCTGAGCGTCAGGGGTTTCACGAACTCCATCGTGCTCGAATCCGTATCGCCGAGCACGCGGAGCGACTCCACCGCCGTAATGATCGATGGTGTCACGTTGCCCATCATCTCGAAATTCAGGCCCGTCAGCTCCACGGAGGGACCCTTGCCAAAGACATGGACTTTCAGCATGAGCTCGTCAGTGTCGCCGCTCGTGACCGGAACGGCGCAGAACTCCTCGACCACGCGTACCGCAGGGCCATTGGCGACGAAGTTCGCCTCCGACCAGTCGTCGGAAACGTTCGTGTGGCGGGCACAGGCGACAGCTCGCGATTCAGGCGCGAGGACTATGTTCGTCCCGATCTCAATCTTGTCGCCCTTGAAGGCTACCGCTGGGTGGCCCGACAGCCTGAACCCAGCGAAATCATTAGGGCTGGCACGGTGATCGAAAAAGTATGTTTCGTGCAGCACGAGCGAATGATTCCACCCGATCACCAGTGCCAGCGATTCAGCGCCAAGTCCCCTCACAGAGTATCCGGTCGACGAATTCCCGTCTATGTCGATGAATAAGTAGAAGCCGTCCGCGCCGTCGTCCGCTCCTCTGAACACCTGACCGTCCGTCCGGATGTAGAAGTATGAGGCGCGGGCGTCCTGCTTCATCGCATACTCGACAATCGATACGTCAGAGTTCTCGGAGTCCGGAACGTCGACGTATATCTGGGCGTCTACCCAGTCGAGGAAATAGCCGTCTATGTCGACCTGATCTGGGGGGAATGTAAAGACGAGGACGTAAGGGATGAGAAGGACCGCAACGCACAGCGCGGAAATCATGAGCAGCTTATTCCTGAAGGTGACCGCTTCCACGCCTAGCTTCCTGTGCTGATATGACAGGCGAACGCCGTTGGTGGCGCCTCTTCCGTTGACAATCCCGTTTGTTATGCCGTTTCTGATGCCGTTGACTAGGCCGTTGGTCAACCCGTTGGTCAACCCGTTCGTAAGGCCGTTGGTGAGACCATTGACGAGGCCGTTCGTGAGGCCGTTTATGCGCCCTACGAGTCGTCCGTTCGTACGCCCGTTCCCAGCTACGCGGGGACGCTGGACGCCGTTGGTGAGGCCTCTGGAACCTTGTGAGGGTCTAGAGCCCCGACTAGCATCGTCTCTGTCTTTCGGCAAAGCTGATCTCTCTCTGACGGGGGGTAGGAGAATCTGCTTCGAACATTACGACATCCCATACTGCTCTAGGGGGGGTGGGATATCGGTGTCGAGCGATGCCTCTCCAAAGGGCGACGCTACGTGCTGCCAGTAGGTTCGTAGTGAAATGACAATATTAAACACTTTTGCCATCGTTAAGGTTGCTGGCTGGATTCGGCTGTAGAAACTGCCTAGTACTAGAAGTGCGACCATCCGAAATCCCACCCTTCGGGTCGCAGATACCAGGCTCAGAAAGGGTTTGCCCGAAGAGTATCAGACGGTGTCTGCGACGGCCCATAGCCCGAATGCCTTTACGCCGTCGGGGGAGTCGTCGTCCGCAATCACGATCGTGGTCTCCAGTTCGATCACGTCGCCTATGTCGTATGCGTTAGACAGATTGGTGGCGGACGATACCTGGAGGGAGAACAGTCCATGGTTGACGGTGATCCATGTCGCCACTGTATTATCGTGGTGCGTTACCGAATTGGGAACCATGAACCGCGTGCCGTCGTCCGGGTCTGTCCACTCATCTCCCACATAGACGAAATACAGCGTGGTTATGTACACATCTGTCTGCTCGACCGTGGTTCTGTAGTGGTACATGTCGACTATGGTGTCGCTGACCTTCTTCACGTCGCCGACCTCCAAGTCGGCCGGTAGCTCCAGCTCCTGCTCATACGTCTGGTTCCCGGAGTATTCAAGGCTGTCGAATAGCTTCGTGAAACCGCCACTCTTGTTGAAGCCTCCAGCCGCAACCAGCACGACGGCCACCACAACGACTGCGACGACGACCAAAGATAGCATGATCCCTATGATGTTCTTCTCCATGCGTGTCTCACACTCCTCGCGCTCTTCGCGCTCACGCTGAAGAGACAAATCAAGTGCTCATACGCGCACCCAGCACATGCTGGTCCATCCCTTCCGCGGCGAACAATTAATCGGGTTAATAGTATATAATTATTATGTCTTCCACTGGACGCACGCAGGGGGGTGCCGAGAGCGGCGGTCCGTGCTCCAATCGGCCGTCCTCTATGGAGAAGCGGAGCCCTGGGAGTGCCTGGAACGCCACCCATCACATCGGCGCAGTGACACTCGACGTATCTAGCCAGCGGAATCGCACGTCACGAAAAACGGCATGTGAAGTGGTTTGCGGATTCCCTACCAGCTCAGGCTGCGGAGCCCGTCTCTGCGGCCGTCTTCGAACCCATGAACAGGACCACGATACCGATGATGACGACCACGAAGAATCCTCCAGCCACGCCCATCTGACTGCTCTGAAGGGCCGAGTTGATCGAATTCCAGAGGAGCATCACGACGAGAGCGAATATGCCGAATAGGAACAGCGACAGGGAGATCCTCGGCAAGCCGTTCGGTATCTCCTTCCCGCTCGACATTGCCTTCTTCACGAGCGTGAACACAAGCAGCCCGACAATGAGTACGACCACCGGCAACAGCACGAATAGCGCAATGTTGTCCTCGATCGCCGGGACCCATGTCCAGTACCAGTCAATCATAAGGGCGATCTGCGAGCCCACTATGCCCAGAAGCATGAGCGCCACGCCGATGACTCTTAAGTCGATTATGCTGGTAGGCGCGAAGAAGTCTGAGAACCCTGCACCCTCCGGCGCATCAGCCTTTGCTTTAGCCCTGGCCTTTGCCTTCGTCGGGACGCGTTCTTCCTCGACCTCGATTACCTCTTCGACCACTTCCTCATCGAACTCCGCGCCGCAGTTCGGGCATGCGGTCAATTCTAGGCCAACGACCTTGCCGCACACGGGGCATGCTGCGCCCTCGTCCTCCGCTTCTGAGGTTCCAACGAAATCTCCCTCAGTCTCCTCCTCGAACTCCGCGCCGCAGTGCGGACAGCAGGAAACCTCGATGCTGACGACTTTAGCGCACACAGGACACGCCGCACCCTCGTCCTCAGGGAAATCGGGCAGAACAGCTCCCTCATCCTCTTCGAACTCGGCACCGCAATGGGGGCATGATGACACACTAATGCTAACAAGCTTGCCGCACACAGGGCACGCGGCTTCCGGCTCTTCGTTCTTCGGACACAAAGTAACCACCTCAAAGAGATGTGAATGGCGAATTGGCTAGCTATCGGATTCGCTACTTAAAAACATTGCTTACGCGTGAGTATCGGCCATGACAGGGATATACGGGTTCACTGACTCCCACACCGGTCGTGCCTGGGCAAACAGATATATGCGTTAAACCTTACCGCACGATTTGAGGAACAGACAGTGGCTGATTTCACAGAAGGTCTGGACCGCCTGCTGAGCTTCATGGAGACGCACAACGGCCAGAGGACTGCGATCTGCGCATACTCGGTGCTCGCGACCGTCATCCTCCTGCTGTACCCTGGCACCGCGGCAGCCCTGGTATTCGGCATCCCTTACCTGTTCTTCGTTCCCGGTTTCGCGCTCGTTAGACTCGTATTCTGGAGGAACACCAGCCTCGAAGCGAAGTTCGTCCTCAGCCTGGGCCTCAGCATCCTGGTCGTGATACTGCTCGGGCTAATACTCGTTCTCACGCCCATCGGGCTCAACTCTGACACCACACGTGCTTCCATGATCCTGTTCTCACTCGGGGTGGTGGCGCTGGAGGTTTTCGTCTGGCCTGCGAGCAGGTGGGATGAGAAAGAGGAAGGACTGAAAGAGCGTATAATCGATGAGAAGCCGTTCAAGATAGACAAGGTCGTCGCTGCGATGTTGGGGACGGCGCTCGTCGTATCGGCCATATCTCTCGGGCTGATAATCACGGCGGAGTACCCCTCCACGACATACTACGCCATGACAGACGAGTCAGGCAGCGCGGATATCGAGACCACTTACGTGGTCGGTGGCAACATCACACTCGTCATCGAGATGCACAACGGCGAGGACGGGGCGAGACTGTTCTCGCTGCAAGCATACGGCGTCGACAACGTCACCACCTTCGATGAGCGGTGGTTCAACGTGACCCTCGACGAGGGAGAGACGACGAACGTGACCATGACTTTCGACCTCAACACGACCGGCGTATTCAGAATCGTGTTCTATCTCCACATCCAGGAGGAGGGACGCGAGCCCTACGTGTACAGCGAGAACCCTGTCCAGCTCTGGGTACAGGTCATCGAAGAGTGATCAGCTCTCACCGAGCAGTTCCTCGATGTCCCGTTCAGGGGGCGGCTCGGGCTCGAGCATCCTTATCGATGCGATCGGCGTCTCCCGCACGGCGATCTCTGCCGACACGAACGCGCTACACACGCTGACCACGGCTGCACCCACTGCGACCAACGTCAGGAGCAGGGCGTCGGCCTCGAACGAGAGCTGGTGTCCGAATATCATGAACGCGCCTGACTGCGCGAGCCAAATCGTAACGAGAAGCCCGATGAGCACGCCTGCAACCGCGCCGATGGCACCGTATCCGAGCGCCTGCGGGAGAACCATCCGGCGGATCTGCGACTTGGAGGCGCCGATCGTCCGCAGGATGCCCAGCCTGCCCCTGCTCTCGTGCACCTCCTTGGCGAAGACGGCCGATATAGCGAGCGTCGCGAGCAACGCAGATATCGCGCCGATTGAGACCAACGCGACAGCGACGTTCCCCTCGGATATCTTCGCTGCCTGGTATATCGGCACCGAGGCGCTGGACGATAGCACTCCGGAGCCGCCATACCTGACCACGAGCTGCACGAGGTCGGGCTCGTCGGCATACCATGGCTCTACCAAGACCTCGTGAGAGAACGTGCCGACTTGCAGCGTGTGAGTTCCCACACCGAGGCCATCGATGGCCGTCATCGACGACTTCGTCTCGGCCGGGCCGAGCGATATGTTGAGGACGGTGTATGCCTGAGAGTCCACCATCAGGGGTATCAGGAAGTAGCCGCCCGCTGCGCCCATGTTCTCCACTGATACCGTCGCGCCGACCGGCTCCGACTCCGTCGCGGAGCCTGTGGACAGGACGAACGACCTCACCACAGGAAGGAACTCGTCCGGATACGACGACAGGTCGATAATCCTCACAGTCTTGGAGGCGTCCGTATAGCCTTCGAACCCAACCGTGAGGATGCAATCACCCGCACTCTCCGCCGTGATATCGACGACGCCGAACTCGTCTGTCACCTTTGTTTCAGACCCGTCGTCGACAGTGTACTCGACGGGTGCGCCCTCCACGGGGACGCCGTCGTATGTACGCACCACCACCTGAAATGTCTCGTCCAGGAGCGCCCTCGGTGGAGACGACAGCGTGAGATATGGATCGACCACGGAGACGTTCACGGTCGCGGTGACCGGAAAGTCCCCGGATATCGAGACATCGAGCGAGTGGAGGCCGATAGACGAGAACGACAGGTTGCGGGATACAGACACGGTCGACCCTGCATCGACAGATACCAGATGTACATCGATGAGGGCACCGTCGTCGGAGATAGACAGAGTGACATCTCCTCTCTCCGAACCCCAGTTGCGCACGTCCATCGACATCGTCAGCTCCTCCTCGGCCACGACGGTCGCGACCACTGGATGGACGTTCAATAAGGCGAAGCGGGCGGCCTCCGGCGAAAGCACGTCCGCGAGCCATTCGGGGTCGTCGGTCGAGACGGATATCACCGAGGCCATGCCCTTCGGGGTGTTCGACAGGTGTCTCGCGACCTCCAGCGACACGAGCAACTCGTCATCGAGGTACGATCCCGTCTCAAACGATCCCACGACATCGACGAATTCGACCCTCGACGAGTAGCTGCCGGTCAAGGGTAGGACGCTTGGGACCTCGATGTCCAACCTATCCAACAACCTCGCTCCGACCACAGCGCTCGTTCGTTCAATCGGAATCTCGGACAGCTCTGGAGCCGAGGGGGAGGATTCCGCGAGCTCGGGCATGAACGCCTCGAGGTCCGCACCTCTCAGGACGAACGAAACGCCGTTCCAGGTCGAGAAGGCGATGATCTCGGGCCACGCACCAGTGACGTTCTCGACGGACATCAGAGC
>JAEHCN010000060.1 GCA_020696395.1 Thermoplasmata archaeon
ATCGGCGTGTGCACCATCGTCAGAGAATCACCCGGTTCACTCCGGGTGTCTTTCACGCGAATCGCACATTGCACAACTTACTATGTGAAGCCTTCCCCGGAATCGTTGGGTCCGATGCTATGAGAATGATGTGGTTAGTCGCCCTCCCTGAACGAGGTAACCCGGTGCGGCGCATCGGATCCCGTGAAAATAAGATAGAGTCTGGAGGTGTCACGAGGCGCGGAATCACCCCCAGAGCCGCAAAGCGTTTTCTTCAGATCAGGTCGACGCCCCAGTACGCTTCCAGGAACTGCAGCCAGCCGTTGTCCGGGAAATCGAAGGTCTGGTAGGTCTCGAACATGCCAGCGCAGGCTACCGTCAGGAAGCCTGCTGACTGGGGGAAGAGAATGCCCAATCCCCTGTAGTCGAAGTTCGCACTGTTCTTGGTGCCCCCCATTTCAGGTACGGTCTTCTCGTAGGCGGTCAGGAAATCGAGCGCCTCCAGCTTCACATCCGAATCGGAAGGGGCCTTGTCGGCAATCGTCTGCACGAATGTGGGTAGGTCGATCCTGCCGGAGCTTTCGGAGCCCCAGGGCAGGATCGCGCTCGCCCTAGCTGATTTCACTACGCTCCTGTACGACTTGAGGTCGTCCTTGAGCGCTTCCAGGAGCTCGCCGAGTTCGGATGCCAGCGCCTCGACTTCGCGGAGGTCGATCACTGACTGCGTCGTGAGAATCTCCACCTGGTACGGTGTCTGCATGAAAAGCTCCTCGAACTCTCGGACGCAGACGAGCGATAAGTCCAGAGGGGTCATGTCTGGGTCTTTCATCAGCTCATCAAGGATGTGGTCGTACGGGAATCCTCTGTAGCCTATGTAGCTCTCGCTCGCAACGAGGTATTGGGTGTCGGGGAGGTCCTTGGCGTATTCGTAAGCCACTTCTATCTGGCCTATCGAACATTCGTCCATCGCAAGCACGTCGACAGGGTGGTCCTTCAACACTCCTATCAGCTCTTGATGGGTAAGCCAATCGCTGGGGCCTCCTCCGTCGGGCATTGTGTCATCCACTCCGACGCCCGCGGTCGGACCGCCGTGATCCCAGAAGAATATGAGCGTGTGGTCCGCATGATAGTTGTCCTCTGCGTAGGTCACAAAGTCCTCGAACACCTTGGGGTCACCAGTGTTGACTTCCGTGCCGTTGTAATCGTATGGAAGGTCAATCATCTCGCCTGGTTCCATCTTGTATAGATAGGCCCTCTCGTCGGGGTCATCACCGAGCTTGTCCATGAATACAAGCACATTCACCTTGTCGCTGTTGGCGCTGGGACCCCAGGCCATGAGCTCGTCGAGATCCGTCTGCGTCAGGTCGTTGAGGTTATTGTCAGCCTGCAGATAGACAAGGATGTTCCAATAATAGTCGTTTTCCTGGTCGTTCTCGGCAAGGGTCGCATGCCCGACCGCGGACACCGCGAACACCAAGCCTAGAAGCACACATAACGATTTCTTTGCCCCACGAGTCATGATTACTACCCCCCTCTGAAGCGAGGTTCCCACGGTGGAATGACAAACCTCCTCTTTAGAATTTTCCCCTACTGACCCCTCGTTATAGTGCATACTTCAACCAGTCAAATCAAGCGACAGGCATCGGAGCCTGCAGATCACGAGCCTTCATCGGAACCCGCGGTTCATGTCTGACCATCTATTCTGCTAGGCGGGACGGCGATTGGTGGGATTTGGCAGCCGACGAACCCTGGCTCTGGCTAGATTCACATGGAGCCTCTGTTCAATGGTCCCCAACCTGGTGGTTCTATCGACATCAGGTCCTGGTTCGTAGCCTCAGCAGGTGGATGGTCACTGCGATGGCAACGGCGATAAGGACCGCACGGATTATCAGGTCGCTCGTCGCGAAGACGACCGATAGCAGGATAAGGGCCCAGAGGAAAGTTATCGAGACGACCGTCGCCCTATTCGACACACCTCGTCCTTCCATGTAGTCTCGCAGATAGCCACCGAAGTACCTGTTCTCCACCAACCTGTCGTACATCCTTTTCGAACCTCTGAGGTAGCAGGCGGCTGCGATGAGAGCGAAGGGGGTCGTCGGCAGGAAGGGCAATATGATCCCGACGACTCCGACTGCCAATGACAGAGTGCCAGCGATGATCCACAGCAGCCTAACGAACCTGTTCTGTGCGACTTCGACCTTCGAGGCGTCCAAAGAGCGCTTTTCAGGAACTCTCGTCATGCAGATTACTACCCAGCTGGCCCGGAATCAGCTTGGTTGGATAAGCTTCTTTCTGCCCTTCTCTTTCCGGCCAGCATAACACGGCCTGGAGGCGCAGGCCATTGCAGTCGATGAGTCAGAATTTATGTATTATGAGCGGATAGCCCTTCGCTGCAGCAGAGAGCCCGCGATTGAAAGGAGGAATTCGATTTGGCCCGCGCACGTATGAAGTTCTTGACCTCGGAAGAAGCAGACCTCATTCATTCTCAGAGTCTTAGATGCCTGGAGGAGCTGGGCATCCTCATCCGCAGCGGGCCAGTTCTTCGACTCTTGGAGGACTCAGGGGCAGATGTGGACTACGACAAGCAATTGGCTAGGATATCTGAGGACATGGTGGCCGACGCTGTCAGGAAGGCTCCCAAGGAGATCACTCTGGCAGCGCGCGACCCGAAACACGATATGAAGATTCCCGTTCAGGGCATCCCTTACGCAGCGAATTCGGGTCTCGCAACGTACATGACCGACCTCGATTCAGGCGAGAGGAGGAACGCATCGCGAGCTGACCTTGCGGATTTCGCACGCTTGGTCGACGCTCTGGACTCGGTCGACTTCTTCTGGACAGCTGTGGTTCCGATGGATGTTCCAGACCGGTCACATGCGGCCCACCAGCTCTGGACCTCACTTCAGAACGTGACTAAGCATGTGCAGCAGATCGAAGTCATGGACGCCGAGGATGCGAGGACTCAGATCGCGATGGCTTCGCTTGTGGCAGGCGGAGAGGAGGAGCTTAGGAAGAGGCCTTTGTTCTCCGTCGTGTGTTCTCCCGTGTCGCCCCTGTCGTTCGAGAAGTGTGCCGCGGAGGCCCAGGTGGAACTCTCGAAGGCCGGGATACCCATAGTATCCATGACCATGCCTCTATCTGGACTTACATCGCCTGTTACCGTCGGAGGTACGATCAATGTGGTCAACACGGAGAACCTCGCGAGCCTGGTGATATCCCAGACGGCTGCAGAGGGTTCACCGTTCATCTACAGCTCGGCCGCGGTTCCTGGCGATATGCGGTCAGGCGAAGCGGACTTCGGTGCTGTCGAGCTTCCGTTCATAACCTCTGGTCTGGGGCAGATGGCTGACCGATACGGCATCCCACGCATGATAGGTGACTGGGGATTGTGCAATGGATTGAAACCGGGGATTGACAAGTCGTTCTCTGAGGTCTCAAGCGTCGCACTTGACACGTTCTCGGGTGCGGATTTGCTTTGTGGAATGGGGTCGCTGGATGGTGCGAAAGGCGTCTCCTTGGAGCAGCTGGTGGTCGACGCCTATACGTGGAAGAATTGGCGTCTGTTCCTGAGGAGCGTGGTCATCGACGAGCAGGCGATAGCGTTCGACGCACTCAGAGAAGTCGGCCACGGAGGCACGTTCCTCTCCCATCCTCACACGCTCAAGAACTTCAGGACCTCCCTCGCCTCGAGAGACGCCACGAAACTGCCTTGGGAAGCGACCCTATCGGACAGGATGGTGCCCGAGGCTAGGGAGATTACGAGGAGGATATTGTCTGGACACAATGTCGACCGATTGGACTCCAAGGTCATCCAAGACGGAGATGCACTGATGCGCCGGTTCGAGGGCCTCTAGCAGAGCCCTGTCAGCGCTTCGAGTCGTGCTTTACCCCCAGAGTGGCGAGATCTCCGCCATCCCCGCGGTGCCGATGGTCTCCTCTCCTATCTCCAGCGACATCGGCGGAGGCTTCTTGTGGCAATCGGGAAGCCAAGTCTGATAATTCCCACCTTCGCGTTGAGCGCAGTTCCTGGTCGTCGAACCCACCCAGGTCTCGAACAGCGTTCGTGGCACTTGGCACGGCGACCCGAATGCTGTCGGTTGGCTTTGAGCTTTCCATTGGTGTTCATTGCCGAGGCGACCGCCACACGGGCCCCGCCAGAAGCCTCTTCCAGTCTTCTTCCCACCCGCGCTTCCTCTACCGGCGCACGCTCCCAGGCCTATGCCCCCTGAATATGCTCATCTGGGCGAAGAGGGAAGTCTGGAGATGGCTTTCTGAGGGGGCGTCAGGAACGCTTCTTCCTGCCCGCCACTGCAGCGATGGCGACGACGACCACGAGTACGATGACAATCAGCACAAGCAGACCTGCCGGGTCGAACTGATTATCGTCCTCTTCGGGAGCCTCCTCGAAGCTGGCATAAGCCGTATAGACTGGATCGTGCACAACTCTGTAGCCGTCCCATTCTGGGAACGATACCGCATACCACAGCGGATACGCGTTGAACCCGTCCTCGTTCGCGGGAAGGAGGCTCCTCTGAGCTAGGTCCAGCGGGCTGTCGTAGGTCTCCTGAACATAATCGCTCAAGGCATAGGCGAATACACTCATCACCCCTGCAGCGAAGCCGAGCTGCCATCCCACCAGCAGTAGATCCACCAAGTCCGCACCGATTATCGCGTTCATCGCGTCCTGGTCCTCTTTGATGACGTAGTCCGTGCTCTCGTTGATGAGATCGAAAGTGCCGCGTGTCCCGATCTTCATCGCGCGTTCGCTGTCGTCGCCGACCTTGAGAACGATGTCTTCT
Source organism: Thermoplasmata archaeon (assembly GCA_020696395.1). Lineage (GTDB taxonomy): Archaea > Thermoplasmatota > Thermoplasmata > UBA10834 > UBA10834 > UBA10834. Next base: position 4,779 of record JAEHCN010000060.1, read on the forward strand.
TCGATCGACGAGGTGATGTCCGCGTTTATCGTGTTGCCAGTGGTGTTGCCCGAAGCTCCCTGATATCGGGAGGTGAGAACCGTCACGAAGTGGACCACGCTGATGCCCATCGTATCAGGTATGTCTCGCGGATTCAGGGGGACTGGAATTCCTAGGAATACCAACCAGAGTTCAGTGACCTCTCCTATCGTGTACCAAGTCTCCGCGGTGACCTCTCCCGTCTCGTTGTTCATTCTCACCTCGTAGCTCACCGTGAATTCGCTGAACTTCGTGATGTAGCCGGTCCTCAGCCACAGGCTGGCCAGAGGGTTCTCAGACACGAATGCGTACAGATTCGTATACTGGATTCCGAACCGGTAGTGTCCATCTCCCAGCTTCTCCACCGCCTGTACCTCCACCTCTGGCACGTATTCTCCATCGAGCATGCTCCCGATTCCGAAGGGAATCACATATGACACATTCTCGTTGCCAGGGTCAGGCAGGCCGTTCGATCCCGAGGCTGTTCCATTGTACGTGTCGTCGAACGCCATCAGGAACGCTAAGACTGCCCCGATGAAGACCTCCTGCCCGTCGGGCGTCATGTAATGCATGCCAAACAGCTGAAAGGGAATCGTTCCGCTCTCGTCGTCCTTCTCGACCAAGTTCAGGGCGAGCAGGAAAGCCTGGACGTTCTGGTAGTTCACGTAGGACGCGGAGAAGGTTACATTCCCCCCTGCCGGGCCCATCACGCTCATGGACTCGTTCGTCCAGTACTCCTCATCGAACGAATGCCCGAAGACCTCGACCTCGTCGCCGTCCTCCCATGTAGCAGGAGGAAATGCGCTCGCGCTCGAGACAAGCATTGCACACATGACGATACTAGCTGCGACTATCGACACACTCTTCACGTGCATCACCATCCACTCTCCCAGGCGCGGGCGCCTGGAAATCCAGCTCCGAGGATGGCAATCTGTCCGATTAAGTCTTTCTGTCGACCTTCGTGGAGGCGATCGGATTCCGCTGTATCGAGCTATCCCGGCCGTTGCCTAGCAGCTCTTGCCGAATCCTTCATCCCACGCGCGTGCTCCTCAACGAGGTCGAGCGCCCCATCCTCGTCCCCCAGACCGCGAGCATAGATGTTTATCAGTGCTGAACCCTCGACCACGCCTGATGCTCCAGCGGCCATCGCCTGCCTCACCTGCTCCTGGTTCGATATCCCGAATCCGAGGGCAACCGGGAGGCCGCTCTTCTCCCTCAGCCTCTTAAGCAACGCGATCGCAGAATGCGGGAGAGAGTCTCTCTGTCCAGTGACTCCGGAGATAGAGACGGCGTACACGAAACCGTTGGCAGACTGCAGTATCTGCGCCATGCGTTCGTCGTCAGTTGTGGGCGATACCAGCCTGATGACGTCGAGTTCGTGTGCACTTGCGATTCGCTCAAGGTCACCCGACTCCTCCACGGGTAGGTCGACAGGGAGTATTCCGTCAGCGCCTGCCTCGGCCAGTCGCTTGCAGAACGTATCCAGCCCCATCCTCAAGATTGGATTGTAGTAGGTCATCACGACTATCGGCGTATCCACTCCGTCGGAGCGCGCCTGCGATATCAGGTCGAACAATTTAGCGACTCTGAATCCGGACGAGAGCGAACGCACCATCGCAGCCTGGATGGTGGGGCCGTCGGCCATTGGGTCAGAGAACGGTAGACCGAGCTCGATCACGTCTGCTCCGGCTCTGGAAAGTCTCCGCACAAGCTCGCCCGTGAACCCGACACCGCGATCGCCGCAGCACACATACGGGATGTACGCCCCTTCTTCAGATTCTGCGAGCCTTTCGAATGTCGCGGCTATCCTGCTCATAACCTGCCCTCCAGCTTGGCGATCTGTGCCACGTCCTTGTCTCCACGTCCTGAGAGACACACGACGATCGATTGATCCTTCGAGAATTCTCTGGCGATCTTCGTTGCCAGGTGTATCGCGTGAGCGCTCTCCAGTGCGGGGATTATGCCTTCGGCCTCGGAGAGGAGGTGGAACGCCAGGACTGCTTCTTGGTCCGTCACGCCGAAGTACTTCGCCCTGTTGGATGTGCTGAGATGTGCGTGCTCCGGCCCGACCGCCGGATAATCAAGACCTGCGGCCACCGATGAGGTCTCCGACACCTGCCCGTCATCGTCCTGGAGTATGAGCGTGCGAGAGCCGTGGAGCACTCCCTCTTCGCCGACCACGACGCTGGCGCAATGCTTCCCTGTTTCGATGCCGTCGCCTGCCGCCTCCGCCCCGAACATCTGGACCTGCTCGTCATCAATGAACGGATGGAACAGCCCTATCGAGTTGCTGCCGCCGCCGACACAGGCGACGAGCGCGTCTGGAAGCCCACCCGTCATCCTCGCCATCTGCTCCTTCGTCTCCACCCCTATCACCGACTGGAAATCCCGGACGATGGTCGGATATGGGTGCGGGCCGACTATGCTTCCTAGGAGGTAGTGCGTGTCCTCGCTCGTCGCCGCGTAGTCCCTCATCGCCTCGTTGATGGAGTCCTTCAGCGTGCGCGACCCGGATTTCACGACGTTGATCTTGGCCCCTAGCAGGTTCATCCTGTAACAGTTCAGTCTCTGTCTCTCGACATCCGTCTCTCCCATGTAGACCTCGCATTCGAGGTCGAGGAGCGCGCACGCAGTGGCGGTTGCGACCCCGTGCTGCCCAGCACCCGTTTCGCAGATCACCCTGGACCTGCCCATCCGCTTCGCCAAGAGTGCCTGGCCGATCGCGTTGTTGATCTTGTGGGACCCCGTGTGTGCAAGGTCCTCTCGCTTGAGGAATATCCTTGCTCCGCCTACTCTGTCGCTCAGACTTCTCGCGTAGTACAGCGGCGTGGGTCGCCCGGCGTAATCCTTGAGCATGGATTGCAGTTCAGCCTCGAACTCGGCTGTCCGCGATATCCGCTGATACTCCCTCTCGAGCTCTTTCAACGAGGCCACTAGGACCTCCGGCACGTAGAATCCGCCAAATCCTCCGAAATAGCCTTTGGCACTCATTGCCTGCACCTCCTTATGAACTCGCGCACCAGCTCTTGGTCCTTCTTTCCAGGAGCTGATTCAACGCCTGATGATACGTCCAGAGCGTACGGTTTCATAACCTTCGCCCGCTCAAGGTTGTCGATGTTCAGGCCTCCAGCGATTATCGCCCTGCGGCAGCAGTCGACCGGAGTCTGGGAGTAATCGAAACCAGTCCCGGTTCCAGGCACGCCGTTCTCGAACAGGAGCGCGTCGGCGTGCTCCGCGTATGTTGTGGCCTCGTCCCTGTCCGGTCGGACCGCCCTGATCACCCCGATGCCGCTTCCTCGCACGGAGTCCAGCGATCTTGGGTCCAGCGAGTGCACTTGTATGATGTCCCCCCCGCTGCGCTCGACCAAGTCCAGCGCAGTCCTGTCGTCTGATGGCATGCAAACGAGGACCGATGTGGTCATCGGACCGAGCGATGAGCATATGCCCGCTATTCGGTCCAAGGGGATGCTCCTCCTGCGGCCAGGTACGTGTACGAAGCCAAGGGCGTCTGCCCCCGAATCCTCACAGGCAAACGCGTCCTCGGCGTTGGTGATGCCGCAGATCTTGACCTTCATGCTCGCACCTCCGTTGCCGCCTCGACAGTCCTGCGGACCGTCTCCTCAAGTCTCCCTGCGTGCATGAACATCGAGCCGATGAGAACGCCGTCGAAACCCCTGAGTGCGCTCACATCCTCCGGCGTCCCCATTCCGCTCTCTGCAATCACGAGCCTTTTCTTACCGAGCAGATCTCTGAGTCTCTTCGTGCGCTCGACGTCGACGTCGAGCGTCCTCAGGTCCCTTCCATTGACCCCAATCATCTCAATCCTGTCTTTCGACACGCATGAATCGACCTTTTCAAGGTCAATTTCATCATGCACCTCGACGACAGGTTCGAGCCCCAGTTCAAGGGCGGCGTCGACGAGTCTGTCGAGCGTGTTTCGATTGAGCGCCTTGGCGATCAGGAGCACCGCGTCCGCTCCGACGGCCCGAGCGATGAGCAACTGCCTTTCGCTCACGACGAAATCTTTGAAGAGCATCGGCATGGAGACCCTAGCGCGGAATCTGGAGAAGAGCTCAACGCCTCCGCCGAAGAAGTCCTCCTCTACGAGCACGGACATGCAGGTCACGCCGGCATCGGAATAGACGCTCGCCGTCATATCCGGATCCGGGGGGACGTGCAGCCCCCTTGTGGATGGCGCCCTCGGTTTGTATTCACCGATGACTGCGAGCCCGCGGGAGTCGGCGATCGAATCGGAGAATTTGGCCCTGGACTTGATGACGTCGGTCGGTGTGTCCGTCTTCGGACCCGTGAGCACCTTCATCATGCGATTAAGGACGAGCACCGAAAGAACGCTAGGGTCCTGAAGCAGCCTGCCGTCGAGTCCTTCCATACAGGTCTTTCCATGCTCGATGCCGGATATTCGGAAGACGAGGTCCGCTGATATGTCGCCGCATCTCGACCTGAGCGTTTCAGGCAGGATGCGGCGGCCGAATAGGTCTGAGGCGTTCATGTTCTTCTGTGCATCTCCCTCGAGCGCGTTACACTCCTCACAGAAGGATTTCAACTTGTCCAGTCCTCTCTTGGCGGCCATGACCTCGGTGGCGATGGCGAACCCCTCCTCGAGGTTCGATGCTCTCTCTGCCACGACCAACGCCGCGGCGGAGTTCATCGCGACGATATCTGCTCTGGGAGACGCATCGCCTCTGAGGATCGATAGCATCGTCCTCGCGTTGTCCTGCGCCGACCCACCAGCCAGGTCTGCAGGGTCAGCCTGGTCAAGACCGAAGGTCTCCGGGGTGATCACGTATTCGTGCATCCCCCCGTCTCTGAGTTCGACGACCTTCGTAGACCCAGTGCTTGTGATCTCATCCATTCCGGCTCCGTGCACGACCATGGCGCGCTCAGATCCGAGGTCGTGCAGGACCTCCGCGATGGTCCTTGCGACGCGAGGGTCGTAGACCCCGATCAACTGCCTCTTCACATCCGCAGGGTTCGACATCGGCCCGAGGATGTTGAAGAATGTCCTGATCCCGATCTCCCGCCTGGTGGTCATCACGTTTCTCATCGACTCGTGGAACAGGGGCGCGAACATGAAACCGATACCGGTCTCCTTGACACATCTCTCCACATCGGCCTGTGCGAGTGTGATTGGGATTCCCAACGCTGTCAGCACATCAGCGGAGCCTGACCTGCTCGATATAGCGCGATTCCCGTGCTTCGCAACAGGGACACCACACGCCGCAACTACGAAGGATGCCACAGTGCTGATGTTGAACGTCCTCGCACCGTCTCCACCTGTTCCACAGAGGTCAACGGCTCCTTCGGGCGCTGCGACCCTCTTTGCCTTGCTCCGCATGCATTTGACGAATCCAAGCAGCTCGTCCTTCGTCTCTCCCTTCACACGCATGGCAGTCAGGAATGAAGCCATCTGGCTGGGCGTCGCCTTCCCTGACATCATCTCATCCATGATGCCTTCTGCTAGGTCGACCGAGAGGTTCGTCCCCTCTGCTGCAAAGCGTATCCCTTCCTGTATCATCTCTTGCACATCCTCAGGAAGTTCGATATGAATGTCCTGCCATGAGACGTCATCACCGATTCAGGATGAAACTGCAGGCCGTAGACGTCCATGCCCTTTGCCTTCAGGGCCATGATCTCCCCCGTCGATGAATGGGCAAGCACCTCCAACGAATCCGGGAACCCCGAATCCGACACGATGAGCGAGTGATATCGCGTCGCCGAGA
>JAEHCN010000006.1 GCA_020696395.1 Thermoplasmata archaeon
CCGATCAGCAGGAGCGTGAAGAATATGAACTTGGACACGAGCCACTCCCATTTCGCTATCCTGGTCGTCGCAAGGAGCTTGAAGTAGCCCCTGTTGCGGTACTCCGCGCAGATCGAGGTCATGCTGAACAGGGAGTTCGTCATGACGACAATGCCGACGACGCCCGGCAGGAAGAAGTCCATGTAGTTGAACGCCTCAGAGATGACCGAACGGGGCTCGAAGGATACCAATGGGTAAGCTCCCATCAGATCGTAGTTCATAATCTCCGCGGCAGAATGAATCGCGCCGACAGCAATGCCGTATGTAGACCTTGTCTCGTCCCCGTAGACCACGAGCAGAACCTGGCCTGTGGCATTTCCCAAGAGAGCCTCAGCGATATCATGGGTGAAGGTCTCCGGGATGACGAGTGCTATGCCCAGTGATTCGTCCTTGATATACTCCGAAATGTCGACTTCGGCCGGAATGTACTCGATATCGACTATGCCGGTTAGGCTGAGATTCCTAAGGTATGCGTCGGAGTACTCCCCCTCATCCAAATCCTGAACAGGGAGCGTGATCTTCGCTGGGTCGTCCGTTGTGAAGATCGCGCCGAAGACGAGTATGAGCAGTATCGGGAAGGCGAACGCGAAGAATGGCCCGGCGATGTTCCTCATGTATTGTCTGCCGAAGCTGACGACATCGGCCAGGATTCTCTTCATTCCTGGAGCACCCCCTCGTCCATCTTGGTGCCCACGAGACCCAAGAACACATCCTCAAGCGTCTGTCTCCTCGTGTACATGTCCTTGACTTTCAGCTCGAGAGCGGAGAGTTTGGCAAAGACCGTCCGCATCTCTGTGGGATTTCTGACGGGCACCATCACATCGCCGTTGCTTTCGGTGGCCTCTATTCCCCGCCGGGTGACCTCGTTGAGGCCCTCCAAGCCCACGCCTTCGAGGACCACGACCGTCGTCTTGCCGTACTGTGTTATCAGGCCCGACGGGCTGCCTCTGGCGATGATCTTGCCCTTGTGCATTATTGCCACATCGTCCGAGAGCTTCTCTGCCTCATCAAGGTAGTGCGTGGTGAGGAAAACAGTGGTCCCACGGCCCCGTATCTCCTCAATCAACTTCCAGAGGTCGCGTCGCGCCTTCGGATCGAGACCGGTCGTTGGTTCATCAAGGAACAAGAGTTCTGGCTCGTTGATGAGAGACATCGCTATGCCTAGTTTCCTCTTCTCGCCGCCTGACAGCTTCTTGGACATGAGGTTCTTTCGTTCGGATAGGCCAACACGGTCTAGGAGCTCTCCGATCTCCTTTCGGGTCGTCTGCATGTCGAAGAGCCGTGCCCAATACTCCACCGCTTCGGTCGGTTTGAGCATGTCGAAGGGCTCGAAGTTCTGTGGGAGCGTGCCGACGCGCTTCCTGATCGAGGAGTACTCCTTGGTGGTGTCAATCCCCATCACGCGTATCTTGCCGCTGGTCGGGGTGCGCAAATCCTCCAGTATCTCGACCGTCGTGGTCTTTCCAGCTCCGTTCGGACCCAGAAGGGAGAATACCTGACCTCCGCGTATCGAGAAGGAGATCCCGTCGACTGCTCGGATATCCGGAGGGTAGCGCTTCACAAGGCCCTCCACCTCCACGACAATCTCCTTCATCTGTCATCATCTCCGCAGCTTCAGGACAGCCTATGTGGATAACGCGAATGAGTAATAATGTTGCCCCACTCCTCGCGGAATGTCTGCACCACGCGAAACGGCAGAATGAGACTGACCGGAGCGAAAATTACGAACAATAGAAATACTCCGATGTCAGTCGTGAAGGAGTGTCAGACGACGGGTTCGTAAGACTGGAAAGGTGGCCTAGGTGAAGCACTCAGAATTGTCCGCTCTGGCGATTGCATTCCTCATGATTGCGGGCGCGATGGCCGTTGCCATGAACGCTGCTGCATGGGGAGAGATCGACGAAGAAGGGATCTTCGAGACTATCGAAGATTTCGATGATGACGGGAAGATCAACTATCTTGTGATTAATGTTCCAATCCAGAACATCTCTTGGTATGGCATCTCGTACTTCCGGGATTACATAGCTATCGATTGGGAACTATGGAACGAGACAAGCACCCAAAACATCGGATGGGGCACGGCGGAACAAGACATAACTCCGTATTCGGTAGGAAACATAACGGTAGAAGTCAGGATCTCGGGAAGGATGATAAACGCCTCTGGGATTGATGGACCGTATCTTGTCAAGATGTGGGTGAGCCATTTCGTTGGCGAACGCCTTCCGATAGTGTGGGAGGCCCTGGGGTATTTCGAGTACATAACAGACGAGTACGCGCACGATGACTTCGAGACACCCGACCCTTACACGATGTCGATAGACTGGGAGGTCGTCGACGACGATGATGATGGACTCCATGACTGGCTCAGAGTGAATCTGACCGTGAACGCCACTGACGGCGACATCGTGCAGATATCATTGGAGCTGAGCGCGGAAGTCGGCCCCGATCTGATCACATGTAGCGACCAAAGAACCCTTGCCGCAGGATACAACCAAACGGTGGCCGTAGATATCGACGGACGTTTGATGAATGGGCTGGCACGCGAAGACACACAGTACTGGATCCACATCTCCGTCGCCACTCTGGACGGTTTCAAAGACTCGGGCTGGGTGAAAACTGATCCGTTGAACGCGAGCGACTTCGAGGAATATGTCATCTCCGTTGTTGACGGACCCGTTTCGACACTGATTGATTTCAATGACGATGGACTTCATGATTTTCTGCGGACTTCGTTCAACACAACCGTCCAGGATACGCTGAAGTACAGACTGACGACGAGGTTGTCTGACGAAAACAGTTCATGGGGGTTCACTCAGTACTTCGACGGATATCTTCTAGCAGGTTTCGAAGAGACAGTCGTCGCTTACTTTGATACCTCAGAGATGTTCGATCGTGAGGCGATCGGTCCTTTCGAACTCGAGATCACCGAGTCGCCGACAGCATACGGTAAATGGTCCAACTACAGCTACATACAGCCGATTGTACTCGCCAACATGAGCATCGAGGAGCTTGACATCGATCTGCTGAACCATCCGGATTACATCTCCCTATCTGGCTACGTCATCGATGAGGAAGGCGAGCCAATTGCCGACTCTGAGGTAAGGGCGTCATCCAGTAACAGCACGTGGGGCTGGTATGGGTCTGACACCGATACAACCGATGCAAACGGCAGGTACGATCTCACCGATCTCATACCATGGTCCGTGACCACGATAGAGATCGAATCGACGGGCTATTTCAACGAGACCCTGTATACAATGGATCTGAACTCGGACACGACGAATTTCAACTTCATCCTCCAGTCCGACTTGCCTGCCAACTCTGAGATCTGGGGAACCGTGTTTGACATCGAGGGTGAGCCTACTCCCGGGGCGATTGTGATTGTCCTAAGGAACGGATCTGTAGTGGTCGATACCACCTCGGATGAAGCAGGTGATTACCAGATCGACATCAAAGCGGGGGACTACGTGATCTTGACCCAGGCATTGGACATGGATCTTGAGAATTTCACCTTCTCAGTATGGATGTCGGTTCAATGGATTTCGCTAGCTCAGAATGAATCAGTCAATAGTGACATCACGCTGAACCTGACCTATGACATGATTGAAGATACAGACATGAGGTCTTCGGTAGACCTCCGGTTCGATAGTTGGGACGATCTTGCTATGACATCCACACTCACCCAAGGATCGACTTACACCGACTTGGTCTACTGGCTGTATTCCGACATCCTGCTAGGGAACGCTGATGGATATGTTGATGCTGATGAGCAGGAGAACATAATGCTCCAGGAGCTGATGGCCATGGCCGCATCATACTTCATCCTAATGGGCTATTACCAACCGACCCCCATGCAGTGTGAACAATATTTGCTCGAAGAGTTCTCAGTTGATGGAATCGGTTACCTCGCACAGCCAGGTGATGCACGGCTCATACTCCCCGACATGACTGGCTCGATCTGGGAAGATAGGGATGAGACGAGCACCCAGCTTGATTTCACCAACATGAGTCCATACTGGCCAGTTCCAGATGGTTCATGCCATGAGCTGTACTTGGAGGTACAATACACGCAGGAGGAATATGCATATATCATCGACGAGGGCTACGACATCACAGTCCCAGAAGGATTCATACTAACCTCGACCAACGAACCTGAGAATGTCACAATCGATGGGCTGAACCACGTAACGGTTGTGCCGGGTGGATCGCCCGATCCGTACAATGCCACTAGCGTACTGGTCGTCCTGGAATTCTCCTCAACGACAAGCGAGGACTCCGGGTCAGTACACGGCACAGCGATTCTGCAGGATGAAGAGGACAACTCAGGAATCGTGGTCGAGTTGCTCGACCCGAACCTGACAGTTCTGGTCTCCACGACGACCGCCTACAACGGGGAGTTCGCATTTCCTGACCTCGATCCTGGAGAATATTGGATAAAGGCGAATATCTCGGGATACCTCGATGCATTTGAGCCGATGACCATTGCAGCTGGCATGACGACGGAGGTCTCCCTCGAGCTTGTCCCTACAGGGACTACGGTTGAGCTTGTAAACGTCTCAGGAATTGTAGTGACCCAGGCCGGCCTGCCAATCCAGGACGCGCTAGTCGAAGTCTACACTCCTGCTGACGGCACAATCCCGACTTCGTCAATTCAGACAGATGGAGACGGAGCATTCGAGCTAACGGATCTAGTCCGTGGAGATTACAGGATCGAGATATCGGCTGAGGGATTCCACGCTTGGACCGCCTACCACATCCTTGACGATGGCGAGGATAGGGATCTTGGTGTGATTGAGCTCACCTCCGATTCGCCCGTGGGTTACATCGTTGGCTCGCTCGAAGACACCGAAGGCAATCCTGTCACAGGCATAGTCGTCCAGGTTCGAGCTGATGGATCGGACACGAGCCTGGGAGAGAACACCACCGATCCTGACGGCGGGTTCATGATAGTCGGCCTCGAAGACGGAGACTACAATCTGACGTTCGTCCTAGATGGGGAAATCATCGGATACGGAGGCGTCACCGTTGACGATTACGTCGGCGATGCGGGAGTGATAGAGGTCGATGTCGGCGATGCAGATGTGCAGGGAGACGATGATCCGGTGTGGCCTCTGATACTTCTGCTGGCAGCGGTGGCGGCGGTTGCAGCAGTAGCACTGGTGTTGAAGCTGCGGAAACCAAAGAGCCCTCAACCGACGACCGTCGAGGGAGGAGAGGGAGCCCCAGTTGGACCGGAATGACCTTCCCCTCGCACCCGTCGGAGGGTTGCGACAACTCGCCCTGGATGACGATGGATGGGTAGTGTGGGGTAGATCGGATTTGAACCGATGACCTCATGCTCCCAAAGCACGTATCATGCCAAGCTAGACCACTACCCCGTTTCATAGCTGGCGGAAGAGGGGATTGGCAGGCCCCACATAAAAAGTATTGGCTCCGCGCAGTCACAGGAGACGGGGCAGCTCATCGACGAACGACTCGATGGCCTTCCCCCTGTGCGAGGCCTTGTTCTTCTCATCCACGTCCAGCTCCGCGTAGGTCTTCGTGTGACCCTCGTTTATGAATATCGGATCGTACCCGAAGCCGCCTGAGCCCCTCATCTCGTGAGATACCGTTCCCTTGGCAACGCCCTCTGCTATGAACGGCTCGTCGTCTGGAGCCATGAATCCAATGCAGCATTCGAACCGGGCGGACCGATCGGGCCTTCCCTCCATAAGTCGGAGTATGCCCTCGCAGCCGATCGTCCTGAAGACATATGACGAGAACACCCCCGGAAACCCTTTCAACGCGTCGACGAAGAAGCCTGAATCGTCGATCATGACAGGGCGGTCGTACTTAGATACCAGCCACGTCAGGCCGGGGACAATCGTCTCCTCCAGGGTATCCGCCTGTATCTCGGGATATGCGGTATCGAGGTGCTCCAGCTCGTACCCGTGCCCGACCATATGGCGGGATATCTCCCTGAACTTGCCTGCGTTTGTGGTGACGAACGCTATTCTTTTCGTGTGTACCGCCCCCTTCGCTCTATCTCATGCACCTTCTGCAACACCTCTTTCCCGCCGGGCCAGCTCTCCATGTACGACTCCTTGACGGATCCATAGAGGTCGCCTCGGGAATGATGGGCTGAGCGGAACGCCTCCTCCAGCAAGTGCATGTCGACCCCTTTGTCCTCGACCTCTGAAGTCCTCTGGCCAAGGGAGAAATCTATGAGTACCATCCTATCGCCGTCGAGCAGCATGTTGCTCGTGGTGAGGTCCCCGTGGACGATGTCGTTTGAATGCAGTCTCGCAGCGATCTCCCCGATCCTCCGACATAGCTCGGTCCCGTCGACGGAATCGTCCTGGAGGGCGTCCTTCACCCTCACACCGGGGATTTCCTCCATCACGATCCTACCGTTCGATGTATCGATTGAGTAGATTATGGGAACCGCGACTCCGGCCTTCCTCGCGTCCATCATCAACCGAGCCTCGTTCTTTATCCGGAAGCTCTGCAAAGACCTGTCAAGCACCGGATGTCTGTATCCCTTGACCACTCGCTGCTTGACCACCACGTCGCGGTCGAACCAACGCGCCGAGTCCAGCCTAGCCTCGGCGCCGACCCTGTGCACTGCCACGACGCCGATGAACGGACTTCGGCGTAATAAGATTGTCTGATGGCTCGTCAGCATGCACTCGCAACCCTTATCATGGACCAACCCGATGGCCGCGCGTGACCCGAATCCCCGTCGGCGCCAAAGCACTCGACGGACTCCTCGGAGGAGGCCTGGAAGCGGGCGCCATCACGCTGCTCTTCGGCGAGGCTGGATCAGGGAAGACCAACATCTGTCTTCAGATCGCAAGGAACGTCGTGCTCAGCGGCCGGAAGGTGGTATACATCGACACCGAGGGGGTGTCGATGGAACGATTGAAGCAGATATCTGGAGACGACTACGAGAAGGTCGTGAAGAACATACTCTTCTTCGAGCCTCATTCCTTCGGCGACCAGGAGAAGATCGTCGACAAGGCTGTCAAGCTAGCAGAGGGCGCAGCCGGCGTCGGCGTTATCATCCTCGATTCGGCGACCATCCACTACCGGCTGACCCGAAATGATGACGAGAAAGGCATGAGGAAGTCCCTAAGCCCCCAGCTGGCGAAGCTCCTCGTCGTCGCCAGGAACGTCCAGATCCCAGTCCTGCTGACATCGCAGGTCTACACGGACATCGACAAAGGCACCTTCGAGCCGCTCGGAGGGCACGTCCTCCTGCACAACGCCAAAGCGATAATCCGTCTCGACAAGGTGGGCGCCAGTTCGAGACGGGCGGTGATCATGAAGCACCGTCACCTCGAGGAGGGACGGAGGGCTGATTTCAGGCTCACAAACTCCGGCGTCTCCTAGGATTTCCTCGACAGCATGAAATCGGCGAACTCCGCAAGGGTCGACCTGTGCTCATCGCTCTTGACGATCTTGAGCTCGTCCTTCGCCTTCGCAACGAACTCGCTGGCCACCCTGTTCGCATAGTCTATCGAGCCGACCTCCTCAAGGAGGTCTCTCGCCCGGGTCAGCTCGGCGTCGGTGGCGTCCTTCTTGCCCAGGATGGATATCAGCTCGTTCCTCCTAGTGGCCTTCAGGATGTCGAGCGCGTGTACGACTATCAGGGTCTTCTTGCCGTTCTTGATATCGTTCAGCACTGGCTTTCCGAAGGTCTCCTGGTCGGACCTCAGGTCCAACACATCATCCCATATTTGGAATCCCAGACCTATGAGGCGTCCGTATTCGAATAGCGCCTCTTGCGCCTGTTCGGATGCGCCCCCCGCGATGGCGCCGCCCTGGGCGGCAGCGGAGTACAGAACGGCGGTCTTCCGCTCTATCATCTCGAGATATTCCCCGGGGCTCACAACCTCCCTGTCCTCGAAGTCCAAGTCCATCTGCTGGCCGTCTGCAAGGAGCCTGACAGACCTAGCCAGTATCTCCACCAACCGCACCACACTGGCGTCCGGGAGGTCACTCTCCAGTACGATCTCGAACGCCCTCGCGAACATAGCGTCCCCCGCCAGGATGGCCATCGGCACGCCGTACTCGCAGTGAACAGTCTTGAGGCCGCGTCTCGTGTCATCCTCGTCCATCACATCGTCGTGTACCAGTGTGAAGTTGTGAACCATCTCGAGGGCGACTCCGAACGGGATGGCTTTGTCCGGGTTCCCGCCGAACGCTTCGCACACAATCGTCGCCAGGAGGGGGCGAAGCCTCTTCCCGCCGGCAGACGGATAGTGAGCCATCGCGGCGCGAATGTTCTCGTTGTCCATCACCTCGAGCGACGCTATCAGCTGATCGTTTATCGCTGCTATGCGGTCCTTGAAATCATCCGGAAACACCAAGTCGATCACTCCATCACATGGTCTAGCCAGTCCCTCGACTGGCCTACGATGAGCGCGTGAGCTGCCGCCAGCTCCCCCACATCGGAGGCCCCGAGAAGGAACATCGCCGCCTTCAGTTCATCGATGATAGTACGCACCTCCCGGTCGACCGCGTCCGTTCCCTTCAGGGCAGATGGCAGCAGCCTCCCGGCCATGCCGCCGCACGATGCGCCTATGCACAGCGCTCTCGCGACGTCCAAGCCTGTACGCAGGCCGCCTGTCGCCACGATCGGGAGCCCCACATCGGCGAGGACTACGGATACCGGGGACGGTATGCCCCAATCCCAGAACGCCTTCCCGATGTTCTCCCTGGACGCGTCCTTCGCCGAGCGCGCCCTGAAGTACTCGACCGCAGAGAAACTAGTACCCCCCAGTCCGCCGATGTCGAGACCTCTCACGCCGGCCTTCTTCAACCGAAGCGCGGACTCGCGCGAGATGCCCGCCCCCGTCTCCTTCGCCATGACCGGAAGCTGTGAAGATATCTTCCCGACCGCTGCGAGCCCTCCTTTGGCGCATGTATCGCCCTCGGGCTGCACGACCTCCTGTAGGTAGTTGAGATGGACGGCAAGGACGTGGGCGTTGACCATCTCCATCGCGGCCTTCCCATCCTCGACGGCAAGTGGAGCCTTGGAGCCCTGCCTGACGAGCTGCGGCAAACCAAGGTTCCCGATTCTAAGGGGCACGTCGTACCCCGTAATCACGGAGTACGTCTCAGCGAGCTCCGGATTCTCCAGAGCGGCCCTCTGGCTGCCCACCCCGAGGCCTATGCCGTACTTCTCCGCAACGGAAGCTAGGCTTTCGTTGATCTCCTTCGCCTTACCGAAGCCACCCGTCATCGCGGATATGATTATCGGCGCCGACAGCTTGCGCCCGAACAACGTGACCGATGTGTCGATGTCTCTGAGGTCGATCTCTGGCATGGAGGCGTGCAGCAACTTCACATCGTCCCAGTAGGAATAACCGGTCGTCAGATCCTCCCTCGCGCATATTTCGACGTGGTCGACCTTTCTCCTCTCGATCATATTCTCGGGCTGCTCCTCGCCTTCCGTCATCCGCACACCTATCCCGGCAACACCGCGGTCGAGGGCACGCTCTCGCCCTCCAGAGCCTTCTTCAGTCTGCCTGGAACATCACCGTTCAGTATGATACACTTTTCGCAGTGGGACGCTATGTCCAGCATTCGGTCCAACTTGCCGTATATGCTGCCCGTCACATCAGCGTTGAGCGACTCGGTCCTACGGAGGTTGTCAAGGGTCTCGCGCCCGAGCTCGTGTATCAGCTCCGCTCCGTGGTCGGTCTTCGGATCGCCCGTGAAGACCCCGTCTACATCGGCACAGAAGACCACCAGCCTCGGTTTGAAGTGACGAGCCAGCTCCGCCATCATGAGGTCGCCCGAACAGATTGAGAACCTTAGAGACTCGTCAGGGACGACATCGCCGAACGTGACTGGCACGAGCCCCAGGCCGATCATCTTCTGGAACAATGAGGGATCGAACACCTTCACCGCCGATCCATCAAAGGTCGCGCTTGCCGCTGGGGGTATCGATACACCACGGACCCCACTGTCAATCAGCGCCTCCAGTACCCGCGTGTTGAGCTCGCGGACGTCCCTCTGGACTATCGCCACCGGGTGCAGCTGCGACTCATCAGAGAATCCCTCGTCGAGCCGGTGCTCCTTCGCGAGTACATGCCCGTATGAGCCAGCTCCATGCACGACGATCAGCGAGCCGTCCCGTCCCTGCATCTCGCTCGCGAGTCGACGACAGGCTTCATCCTTGAAGGTGCGCAACCTGCCCTTGTCGGTGATCACACTGCCGCCCAGCTTGACCAGAAACATCTCGCCTCGCGCCACAGACCGCACCTCATCAGCCGTAAGTTGACTGCCGATGCGCTTCGCCCATGATAAACCCGTCGAGCTTAAGGACCAGCCTAGCAGCGCTTGAGCTTCGGCCGTTCCGCTGGGTTCTTATGTGCCTATCTGGCGAGATATATCTCGATCGACGACACGTTGGCTTCTGAACCGTCCAGTCCGGGCAGGTGTTCAGTCTCTATCTTGACGTCCTTGTAGTCCACGTCGCGTACGAAGCGGTTCCTGACAATCTCCGAGACATCCACTGCCCTGCTTATGGCGCGCCCTCTGGCCTTTATGCATACATCGTCGCAGCCACCGTTGAACTGTGAGACGACTGCCAGTACGTAGTTCATCGTCGCCTTCTTTCCAATGTATATGGTGTTCTCCTCGGCCATCTACTCCTCCTGAAGCCCAACCCAGGCAACTTAGTCGATTTCTAACTATATAAACAGTTCCACATGGTGTTGAAGAGGGAGGTCCCTCGGACGCCAAGTGCACCCATTTCCTGAGGCTCATGGCATGTGGCTTAACAGATGGAAAGCGGTCACAGCTCGGTGCCGCATTTCCTGCAGAAGGTGTCGCTACCGTCCGAGCGCCTGCCGCATTTCGGACAGATGCGTTCCTTGGCGGACGGTGCCCCGCAGTGCCCGCAGAACACGTCGTCAGGAAGGACCATGCTGCTGCACGAACCGCACTTCAATCCAGCAACCTGCTCACCTGGCATCGAGGCGACGTCCTCGACGCACTCGCCTGCCAGAGGTGTCTTGCGCTTGGCCTTCAGCGGGATCGTGTCGGCCGCGGCAGCCTCATTCAGCTCCTTTCTGGCCTTGACCGCAAGAGACAGGGCCTTCGGGTAGTTGGACGCCTCGAACTCGGATTCGGCCATCTTCAGGAGCGATTTCGCCTTCTTGAAGCGCTCCGAAGGCACGGATGCCCTGCCGATCTCGTCCTTCGCGGTGGTTATCTCGAACCGCGCGCTGAGGTGTCCGGAACTCTCGTCGATGGGGAGCTTGGTGCCCTTGTAAGTGTCAGAATGGCTCGGACGCGTGTCAGAGCCTACTATCTCCTCGGCGAGCTGCTCCAGGTCATTCGTATCGTCCCCGGCGACCACCGACTTCCTGACCTGCCTCTGCCTGGGCCGACGGCATTTCATAAGCTCGACCCTGGCGCTCTCGCAATGGTCCGTTGCGCGGCCGAAGTCGCCCCTGGCCATCGCATCCCTCGCCCTGTTTAGGATGGCCCGGGCGCTGCTGACGTCCGCTCCCTCCCTCTCGATGACATCCATCACCGAGCGAGTGGTGAGAACCGCGTTGTAAGCCTCGTCCTTGCGCTGGCTGGCGACTCGGGCATCCTTCGTTTTGCCGCGCATTACCCTTAGCTCGAAGTACACGATGAAAATCATGACGACGATCAGGACAACTGACAGAAGCAACTTCTCATCGGTTGTTAGAGCCAAGGCAGCCAGCACCTCGGCTCGATTACCTGTTTGAGTTCTTATAAACCCTTTCCTGTAGGTACCATGTACCACCAGGAAGCGACGGAGAAGAGTGAAGAGAAAGAGTGGCTGACAGCGTTCCACGCTCACAACGGGTTCAAACGATGCGGTTCACCCTGTACCCGAAGGTACCTGGCTAGGGCATCTAGCCGCTGCAATCACGAGGCCACAAGGACCTTAAGCTTCCCGAGGGCTCGCGCACCTCAGTACCGCAAAGAACGTGGGCGGGCTTAACTTCTGGGTTCAGGATGAGACCAGGTGTGGCCCCGCCACTTTGGCCGTCAAACCGCTCTTCGGGTCGACTAATAACGATTCCGTATTTAAGACTTGTCAACGGTAGCGCCGTACTGTCAGGTCAGCAAGGCCATTCGCCGCAACGCAACCGTGGACAGACATGTTGAATACTCATGCCTGCGTTCGTCGCACGGCTGGACATGAGACGGATAGACGTTGTGACTTTCGATCTGTGGGACACGCTCATCCAGGAGGTGCCAGGGGGCTCGTCCAGGGTGGCCAAAATCAGGATGGAGCGGATAGCGGACATACTCGAGGCATCCAACCGACCGCACACACTCGAGGAGATCGAGAGCGCATACGTCGAAACTGGCGGTTTCCTGTACCGTGTCTGGAGCGAATCCAAGGATGTGTCAGTCAGAGACCAAGTGATCTTCATGCTGGACAGCATCGAGCGGAATCTGCCCTCCATGCTCGGAGCCGAGACCGTCGCAGAGATAGAGGAGACATACTCCGTTGGCATGCTCGAGCACAGGCCCGGCCTGCTTCCGGGTGCGAAGGAGGCTCTTCGGGACGTGCAGGGCATGGGCATGCGGATGGGGCTGATCTCAAACACTGGCCGCACTCCAGGTGCAGCCCTCAGGACCGTCATGAGAGGCCTCGGCATACTACAGTATTTCAGCGTCACGACATTCTCGAACGAGATCCTAGCGAGGAAGCCCGCACCGGCCATATTCAGCACCGCCCTGAGGGAGTTAGGTGCCCGGACGGGGGCCGCCCTGCACATCGGCGACGACCCGAGGTCGGACATAGACGGGGCGAAGGATTTCGGCATGGGGGCGATCCAAATACGGTCCGAGAGGTTCGAGGACAACGAGCGCGCAGATGCGTGCGCGGACAACCTCGAGGAAGTGGTCAAAGCAATCGATTCGCTCAGAGAATCATGAAGTAAGACCCCGTCAGACTGATTGCGACGGTTCGGCAGTGTTTCTAGAGAGATCCGAGCGCGAACAGGAGCGCGAGAAGAGTGCCTATCGCTATAGACAGGAAGTTGTTCCCCAGCTTCCCGATCTTTCCTTTCCGCTCCCAAGTGGCGCCTATCAAGCTGTCGATCTGACATCCGAAGAACCCACAGAGCATCGGAATGAGTAGCGTCCTCGGCCCAGCGAGTAGGTTGGTATCGAGGGTCGCGAACACGACGTATGCGACGGTCGAAGTGTACGCCGCCGCTACGAACGCAACGATCATGCCGGTGAGTGACACGCCACCGTCCACCCCCCGTTTCGTCCGTTTGAACGTGGTTATCATGAACACCCGCGGATCCACGATGCCGATCTCGCTCGCGGCGGTATCTGACGCCGCGACCGCGATAGCCGTCACGAACAGGAAACTGGCGACGTCCTTGGGAAAAGGGTTCGAGCCAACATCGCCGTTCGCTAGTGTCTCACCGACGAAACTGGCCAGAGCTATCGCCATCGGTATACCGCCGTTGGCCACGATGTTCCTCCAAGTCCGCTCTCCATGGCCGCCCTCCTGGAAACCCTCGGACCGCTTCCACTCGAACCTGTACTTAGTCGCTCCGAAGCTGGATACGAGGAACACCAGGAGGAGCAAGAGCCACAGCACGCTCCCGCACAAGCCTATTATCATGCCGATGACAAAGGCCGAGAGCGAACCCGAGAGGTCGAATATCTTTCTCTTGTACGAGACGCCTGCCAAGATGAGGCAGAAGATGGTCACGCCTACGAACGTGGCGATATCCGGCACGGGTACTCCCAACTCTGCTCACCTAGCCCTCATTCGAGCCTGCCCGGGAACGCGGGCGCCCTGGAATACAGCTTCTTCATTATGTCGTTTACGCCCCTCACCTTGTCGAGGTCGCCGTCCCAATCGATTAGATCCATGGAGAACTCCTGCTCTATCTCGGTCACGACCCTCCTCATCCTGCGCGTGGCCTTCTTTGACACCTTGCCGTGGAGCACGACCGCCAGGAATATGTTCTCCCCTCTCTCGAGCAGGACCGATTTGCTGCCGAAGTCGAGCTTGCGCAGGGTGAACGAGGTGTCGTCCTTGAACGAGTCGCGGACGAAATCCTGGATGGCGACGAACATGCTCCCGAGCACCTGGTCGTCCATCCCGGGCTTCAGCCTCCTGGTGCTGTGCGCCATCAACCTGCCGTCGTTGTATATGACGAATGTCTCGTCGACCGCAATACCGGATTCGCGCGCGAAGTAGGCCGCGGTCGCGAACGCCGCGGCGACGGCCATCGCCAGGAGATATGGCCACGCGGCGTCGATGAAATGCATCTTGACCGTGACGGAATAAGTGTCGCTAGTGACTGAGATGCCAGCCAGGTCGCCGACCTCGAACCAGAAGGATATCGTCCCGGTCCTCATGGGCACCTCCGCGACAGCGTAGAAGCTGTTCCCTTCGCACTGCTTCATACGGATGGAGGACGGGGAGTCGTCTCCCGGGAACCTTATGAGCAAGAAGACCCCCTGCGGGTCGATGTTCTCGTCGTCGACCCTTATCGTAACGTTGAGCCTGTCTCCCGCGTGTGTGAAGTTGGACGCCGTAAGCAGCGTGATCTCCGGGGCGACGCTGTCGACCGTGACCACGATGCCGTCGAGGACCGCCACGTTACCGTCACGATCCTTGGCGACAACGTCAATGGTGTAGGCTCCGTCGGTCCAGCCGCTGGTGCCTATCTCGTACAGTGTCGTGAAGTTGGCGGGAGCGCCATCGTTCAGCGAGTACCTCACGTACTCGAGAGGTATGGTGTCGTCACTGACGGAGAACCGTATGGAAGTGCCCGGTACCACGACGGCGTTGTTGGCCGGCGATATCAACTCGATCATGGGCTGGAGGAGCGGGAGGACCCTCGAGACGACCAGCACGTTCCCGTCGTCGTCGGTCATCGTGATGTTGACCTGGTAATCCCTTACGGGGTCGTACTCGTGAATCGTCGGAGTCGATGGCGGACCGGTACGAAGCAGCTCACTCCCGTCGCCGAACTCCCACAGGACATTCGACAGGTCCGGATAGGTCTCGGCGAAATACGACGCGTTGAATGTAATCGTCGATGAAGCAGGAGGGGCTCCGCGGGCAACGACCACGTCATCGAAGGTCCCCTCGAGCTCGCGGTCCCTTATCTCGACGGTGACGAGGGCTATCGTCGTCGACCCGTCGGAATCCGTCACATTCACCTTGGCAGTGTAGTGACCCGCCCACAGGTAAGAGTGTTCCGTGTTGTTGACGGTAGTGGAGGAATCCGCCAGGAACTCCCCGCCCGACGCCATGAAGTCCCACTCGTAGAGGACCGCTTCATCGTACGACTCTACCGAAGCGGAAAGAGTCACAATGTCGAACTCGTAGTACCACGACTGCAATGGCAATGTGGATAGTGAGACCGCGGGAGGAAGCTCCGCGACTGAGAAGTCAAGGTCGAACTCGTCTTCGTCTCCGTCCGCCTCGGATACGACGAGGCTCATAGTGTAGTCCCCGTCCGCCAGGACGAACTCCACGGCCAGCATCTCATCCGCGGTCAACGAGTATACACCTGAGTAGCCGTCAGGCCCCGTGATGCTCCAGCTCCACGATGTGATCCCGTCCGGTGAATCCGATGCCACGAAGTGGAAGGGCAGACCCTCGCCGGGAGCAGAGGTCGAGAGCGTCAGGGTGGCATCCGGGCCTATGTCGAGGACCGTGAGGTCATGGAAGGCCATGCTGCTGTTCCCGTCGATGTCCGTCACCTTGACAGCTATGGAGTAGACCTCAGAATCTCCGTCAGCGTAGAAAGCGTGGGAAGTTGTGTTGACATAGGTCGTCTCGTTCGCTACGAAAGGCTCACCGTCATAGGAGAAGTTCCACTCGTAGCTTACGATCGGGTCCCAAGGTTCGCTTGCGAACGAGTCCACAAGCACCTCGAACACCACCTCGCTGCCCTCATCGACGACGAGGGGCGCTGATATGGCGACCTCGGGTGCCACGGCCAGCACGGTGAATGCCTCCGTGTGGTTCGTGACGGATCCGTCTGAGTCGGTGGCTTCAAGCGAGACGCTGTGAGGGCCGTTGTCGAACACGGCGTCGATCGACCCTACGAGGCCGCTCGAAACGAGAACATCATCGACGCTCCAGTTCATGTTGACTACGGTATCGAATGAGGTCGTTGTGTCATTGAAGTAGATCGTCACGCCCTCCACGGGAGGATACGGTTCGATCGTGAAGCTGGCGTGAGGGTAGCTGTCGACAACCGAGACGGTCGTGTAGTCCGTATCGTTCAGTCCCCACGGATCTCTGATCTCCATGGTGATGGCGAACTCACCCAGGCTCATGTACGTGTACACAGGACAGGGCTCCCTGGCCCATTCAATATCCCACGTGTCGTCGCCGTCAAGGTCCCATCGGTATTCCATGTACGGGATCTCGGATGCGCCTGTGATAGACGAGCCGTTGAATGTGAACGGGTCACCCTGATGCGCGGTGTACGGACCGCCTGCGTCAGCGACCGGTGGGAAGTTGACCTGCTCCCAGGCAGAAAGCGAATGGGATTCCGCGTTGCACACGATCAGGTCCCCTCTGTGGTCTTGCGTCGCGTCTCCAACCATTGCCCGACACGGGGACGCTCCCGTGACGAAGGTCATGGATGGAGAAGATGGGAACGAACCGCCGTCTTGCCGGTACAGGAACAGAAGGTCAGCCGATTCGAGGATGGTCACAATGTCGTCATGGCCATCATCGGTCGCGTCAAACAGCCCGACGAAACCAGGGCTTTCTGGGAGTGCGAGAGTGCCAAAGGGTACGCTGCTCGCGAAGCCGCTTTGGTCGTACAAATACACGTCGTTGTCCCCATCACGGACCCCCACGATATCATCACGTCCGTCGCCAGTGATGTCGCCGCTTAGGACCACGCTGAACACATCATCGAAACTGGCCGTCAGGTTCTCGTCCGTAGGCAGAGAGATCGGATTCGGAGAGGAGGGGTTCTGGAAAACGATGCCGATTGTCCTGAGTCCCTTGGGGAATGCAAGATCGTCAAGGCCGTCTGAATCGAAGTCGCCGACAGCGACGGAGCCAATCGGAATGCCAGGTGAAACGGATAGAACGGTTGTCTCATCGAACAGAACCTCATCCCCGGTGTTGAAATTGACCTCTATCTCTCCGGCATCGGTTGCGAATATGAGGTCGAGCAAACCGTCATCGTTCAAATCGCCGTAGCAGGCATCTGCCGCGTTATGGTCGTATTGGAACTGTCGGACGGTGAAACCGTCAGGGAGCGTGGAATCGCCGCAATGCAGTGTGAAATCGCCGGTATCGTTGCTCGTAGTCATCACATCATCCCAACCGTCGCCATCGAAGTCGGCGACTAACATCAGTCGGGGTTCGTATCCGAGGGCCATCGTCGTCATTGAACCTGAGAATGATAGTGAGTATCCGAAGGCGTCGAGGTCGGGGTAGAGCAGGACGGCGTCATCCCAATCATCGCCATTGAGGTCGCCAACCGAAACGGCGCTAGCGGCGTAGTACGAGTTCGACCACATGGTAAGGTTGCTGTTGCTGAAGTACGGCGAGTTCGATGTGTACAATGCCAAACTCGACCCGCTCCAGTCGTCCCGCGCAGATGCGATCGCTACATCTGCGACGGCGTTTCCGTCCAAATCTGCAATGAGGGAATTTCGAGGGATTTCCCCTGTCGGGAACAGGAAGTCGGGTGTCGAGGGCCATATCGGAGATGTCGTGCGCTGGAACATCCCGAGTGCTACGTTGTCATCCTCGCTGAGAATGAGCAAATCGTCTCTTCCGTCTCCGTCTAGGTCTCCAACTCTAACGTCACCTGGCAAGAACTCGAGAGGCAGGGAGAAATCATCCGTAGACGGCAATTCACCGCCACTCTGAAAACGGATGTGGGTTGCTGAAGGATTCTCAGTACATACGACAAGGTCGCTGGTTGAATCTCCATTCAGAATTCCGGAGAAAAGAGTCGTTGGTGAGCCATCAAACGCAATTGACATGTCTGGACTCATCCCAAACGAGAATGGTTGCCCAAAGACCAACACTGATGAGTCGTGATAATTGGAGACTGCAAGATCTGCGTCGTCGTCCCCGTCAAAATCAGCGATGCATATCGCGTTTGAACCTAGGCCAGTCTCAAATATCGCTGGCGACAGATAGCTTGGGCCTTGAAAAACCTCAACATATCCAGGTGAGGTTGATGGCGAGCTTCCCGCACACAGAACAGCAATGTCGTCTCCGGCATCTCCAGATAGATTGCCCGCCACAATCATGGTTGCGTTCTCGTACGTCAGGTATCTAGGCAGGCTGAGAAACTTCTCGAATGATGATGTGGTCGAATTGAAATCGAATATCTCAAACATGTCGACATCCGGCTCATTCATCCTTCGCTCCAGGACGGAAATCTGCATCTCCCCTGAGCCTTCTACGTCGACAACTGCAAGACTAATGGGTATTCTATCCAGAGATATGTTGAAGGAAGGATGGGAGAGGTACCCACCTGTAATCTGGCAAGAGAACACTGAGACTGCAGGATCGGGCCCAGACACGGCAACAATCAAATCATCCATTCCGTCTTTGTCAACGTCTCCAAGTGCTACATCTGTCGACCCACCAGGAAGCATCAATGCTCTCGAAATCATCGGATACTCAGGAACGGTGGCCGATGTGTCGATTGGCGGGGTGAACTGAACCGATTCGAGCACCAGCTGCCTAGTCCCGCCGTCGCTGTCATCAGAAGCCGAGGGGGTCCCCTCGTGATATGCCTGCGAGACTGCTAGAGGCGCTAGTAGAGATGCAACGATGACAACGACCAGTGTCGTCGCCGAGAATCGATGCACGTGTAACCCATCCCAGGAATACGCAGAGGATTACCTTCATATGATACTTTCGGGAAAAATGAGCGCCAGGGCCTGAAAATCTCCTGTCCAAACCTTATATAGAAATACCGCCTACATTCGAAGCGATGAACGGCTCCTTCCGAATCGGGAGAATATTCGGGATTCCAATCTACATCAACCTGTCGTTCCTCTTCATACTCCTGCTCTTCGTGTGGGTATTCTCCGTAGGCGACGAAGTCTTGGGCGTCAGGATAGGGTTCCTGAACCTCGACGCAGGTGCCGAGGTGAGGTACCTCTTCGGGGGCGCAACCGCAGTCGTGTTCTTCGCCACAATCCTTGCTCATGAGCTCGCACACTCGTACGTCGCCATCAGGTACGGCGTCAAGATACGCCACATCACGCTCATGATATTCGGAGGCGTCGCCTCGATGGAGGAGATCCCCAGCAAACCCGGACAGGAGCTGAAGATGGCGATCGCTGGGCCATTGACGAGCCTCGTTATCGGCATCATTTCCTATCTCATGATGATCGTTGTTGGCGGCCTTGGCTCCAGCTCTGTAGAGGTCGAAGGGATTGAGATCCTACTAGGGATAGTCGGATTCTACAACATCCTGCTTGCGGGGTTCAACATGCTGCCAGCGTTCCCGATGGACGGAGGAAGGGTTCTGAGATCGTTCCTTGCGACTCGGATGTCGCACGTCGAGGCGACGAAGAAAGCGGTCGCGGTGGCGAAGGGGATGGCGATCGCCATGGTCGTCTTCGGAGTCCTTGCCGGTTTCCAGCCATTCCTGATCATCATCGCGGTCTTCGTGTATATCATGGCTAAGGAGGAGGAGCGGGCAACCGTCATCACCGCGAACCTCGAGGGGGTCACTGTAAGGCAGGTCATGGCTGACGTCGTGCAGGTCGTACATCCTGACACGTCGGTCCAGCAGCTCATGGATGTGATGCTCACCACCAGGAGTAAGGGTTACCCCGTAGTCGACAACGGCCTTGTCGGGATGGTCACGCTTTCGGATACGAACAAGGTGCCGAAGAATGAAGCGCACCTGCGAAAAGTGCGCGACATAATGACGGTAGATGTCGTGACGGCCGCTCCCGAGCTGCCCGCAGCGGAAGCCATCAAGATCATGGCCCAGAGAGACATCAGCAGGCTCCCGGTCGTAGATTTCTCCGGCAGGCTCGTTGGCATAGTGACCAAGAAGGACTTCCTCAAGATGGTCGAGATAGTCGAGGCCCGGAAGAAGGTCTCCGTCTGGGGGCGGCCGGGGTGGGATCAGTTCCAGCAGAGGCCGCCCGCACCGCCTCCCCCGCAAACCTAACCTGCGAGCTGCTTCCTCTTGAACAGGATCATGCTGAGCAAACACGCCACGACGGCGTAGAGCAGCATGACGATGGCTGCGATCTCAGGCGTCGGGTAGAAGCTGTGAAATTCCATGCCCATTCCGGTATCCAGCATGGAATCCACAGGATACGGGTCGTATAAGATATAGGAGATTGCCCCCGCGGCGAACGTCACCGACCCCTCGATCTTCACCCCGGAGACCGCCGACACCCCATCCACGATCGGGAATATCATGAGCAGCAGGAGGAACGTCAGCACGAGCGCGCCCGTGGTCCCCTTCAATAACGAGCTGATGAAGTACGCGATGGCCGTCGCCGCGACGATGTACTCGAACGCCAGCAGGAACGACAGCATATAATCGTCATCGATTCCCCTGGCGCTGACCATCGACAGCACTGCGACGACGCCGTAGTATAGGCCGACGACAACGAAGCCCATCGTGAGGCTGGCGGCGAACTTGCCGGCGAACAGCGTCCCACGCTTCACCGCATTGGGGAATAACAGATACCCCGTCTTGTTCTGGAACTCACCTACCAACGAATCAGCCGCGAAGAAAGTCACACAGATTATGACCAGAATGCTCACGAACCCGATGAAGTTAGAGGCGAAGCTCTCCGGGGGTGTGTACCACTCATATGTGGCAGTCACATCGAGACCGCTGACGTTCTGCATGAAGAGTACCGCGTTGAACCCTAGGCCACCGGCCTCCCCGCTGCTGAACACCCAGTTGACTCCATCGAGAGAGGGGTACGGCTCGCCGTCGACGAAGATTTCCAGCGTCCCTTCATCTATCGCCGTTCTGTTGATGGAGCCGATATACTCCGGATCGTCGACCTGCCAGGCATAGGCAGGGTCGATGTGCAGAGACACCTCCGTGTCCGTCCCGCTGTACGGCGAGTCGTACAACGGCGGAAGAATGTATATCAACGAGAGAATCACGCCTACGACCACTAGTGCGGCTAGCAGCCTCCGAGATCTGAAGTACCTGAGTACTTCGTACCTCCAGACGGTCGGTATCTGGGACAAGTCGGACGGGATTCCGTGGGTTGCCTCGTGCTCTTCGGCCATGCTTGATCACCTCGACTCCTTGATCAGTTCCATGTACATCATCTCGAGCGGCAGCCCCACAGGACTGAAGCCCGTGATCCTTAGGCCCTGCCCCTGGATCGCTAAGAGCAGGTCGGCCCGCTGATCAGGCGACCCCTCAAAGGTGACGACGAAAGTCCGCGGATTCACCGCCTCCGCCGACCTCACATTGGGCATACTGTTGACGGCGCTCAGGACCTGTTGAGGGACATCGAGGGCAGTCGTGACCTCGAGCTTCGCGACCTTCGTCACCGCCTTGAGGTGTTCTATCGTGTCGTAGACCATGAGCTTGCCACGATTGATCAGGGCAGCGCTGTCGCATATCTCCTGCACCTCACCTAGGAGGTGGGAGCTCATGAATATCGTGTAATCCTGCTTCTTGAGAGACTTGATGGTCTCCCTCACCTCGACCATGCCTCTCGGGTCGAGGCCACTGGTGGGCTCGTCGAGTATCAGTATCTCGGGTTCGTGCAGGAGGGCCTGGGCGATCGCCAGCCTCTGCTTCATCCCCTTGGAGAACTTGCCTATCCTGGTCCCCTTCCACTCGGTCATCTTGACCTCGTCGAGCACTTCCCGTCCTCTCTTGGATATCTCGTTCGGGCGCATGCCCCTCAACCTTCCAAGGTAGTGCAGAGTCTCCATGGGAGTGAGATACGGATAGAACTCCGGCGTCTCGACGACGGCGCCTACGTGCGCGAGCGCCTTCTTCGGGTCGGTGACGACGTCGACCCCGTTCAGCATCGCCTTCCCTCTGCTCGACGAGATCAGGTTGGTGAGTATCTTTATCGTGGTGGTCTTGCCGGCCCCGTTGGGACCGAGGAATCCGACGGTGCGGCTCCTTGGCACCTCGAGTGTCAGGTCGTCGACCGCCTTGATCTCTTTGAAGTCCTTCGTGAGATGCTCTATCTCGATCATGGTAAGCCCTCGAGCTTCGCGGGATTCGAATAGCGACCGAGTATATTACTTAACCCGTGGAACTCCAGCTGGTTGTATCCGAGACGAGTTACATTCCTACGGCACTGTACATATCCGACGCATGCCGGTGGGCCTCCTCCTTGGTGCTCACGGGATGCATGAGTATCCTGCCGTGCGGGTACAGGGTGAGTTCTATACCCCTCTTCACGACGAGCATCACCCCTGGGTTCGAGATTACCTCGTAACCGCCCTCCCGCAGGAGCTTCGCGCACTCCTCCAGGTCTAGGGTGACTCGCCCCTTGGGCACGACCTCGAACGCGTCCGCCTTGCAGGGTTTTATCGCGAGGAACTCCAGTGGATCACCCTTTCCCGAGGAGTCCGTCCAGGAGCCGGTCGACCTGCAGCTTCAGCTCGTCGAGCGACCCCTCGTTGACCATCATGCAGTCGGCGAGGGCGATCGCGTTCCCCAACCCCCACTCGAGTTCGCGCCTGTCCCGCAGGTCGAACTCGGAGAAGTTTG
The DNA here is from genome assembly GCA_020696395.1 of Thermoplasmata archaeon. Classification (GTDB taxonomy): domain Archaea; phylum Thermoplasmatota; class Thermoplasmata; order UBA10834; family UBA10834; genus UBA10834. The sequence goes on from JAEHCN010000006.1 coordinate 22,728, forward strand.
ACGGTGAGTCTGGCCGGGCGCGGCTCTTGAGCCTTTCGAACCTGGCCTTGGGGGACGCGTGTACCGCCACGACCTTCAGGGCCTCGCCGAAGGCGTTCTTGAACGCGCGGATCTCCTCCAGACCTCTCGTGCCGTCGATGACGACGAGGTCGCCACCGACGAACGGTATTGTGCGCTTGGCCCAGATGTCCATGCCAAAGCGCTTCCGCTCCTCGTCCGCCAGGTTGCCCACGCTCTTGTCGGAGAGGTCGAGGCCGAACTCCTCCGCCTTCTCCCGGACCTTGTCCCCCATGCGGACGACATGGGCGCCTCTGGTCAGGCAACATCTCAGGAACTCTTCCTTTCCGGAGCCTGGCATGCCTGTGGTAACAAGTATCTTCAAGCGTCACACCTTGACGATAGATGCGGGAACTGGCCAAAATAACTTTGCAGTGGGACGGACTCCGGGAACGGCTAATATCTCACTGAAAAGTTTATCTATCTCCCTGGGAATCAGTGGAGCCGTCGCGGGGGCTACAGAGTGAGGATGGACCATCCCACTGGATCTGGCGAAGAGGATGTACGCAGGAGCTGCAGGAGAGTCCGGAAGCCAGTGCTTGACAAAGGGACCGGAAAGAACGGCACGCCGGTCGATAAGCCCCCGAGAGAGGATTCTGAGAAGGTAGACGACAGGTGACACCTGACCCTTCAGAGGCGGTCGTTCCCCATCATATGATCAGTCACAGCGGGCATTCGGTGCCCAACGCGCGTTCCACCGCCACCGATAAGGACCCGAGGTCGAACCCGACCCTGGCCCAGTATCTCGGGCAGAGCCCGAGAGACAGGCAGTGGACGAAGGACTCAGGGTCGGCGAATGATGTGCTGAACGCCCCGGGAAGTGTCCGCCCGACGGGCGGTGCAGGCCCTCTCGACTCCAGCAAGGATTCGACCGCCGCCAAATCGACCCCGGAGCCATGTGACTCTACGGAATCCACGACGGAGACGGGCTCTGCCCCGTTCCTCGCACACTTGACCATAATGGATATCAAGTCGCGCGAGGAGAGCCCCAGGGCGGTCATCCTTTCCACCGCTGGAATGTCGTACGCGAGGTAGCCTGGTTCCGTGCCCTCGAGCTTCATGGTCTTCGGATCCTCTGCGGTCTTGTAGAACGTCCTGCACGGGAACGGACAGCCGAAGCACGCCACGTCCCTGTGCCGTAGCCCGACAAGGTCTTCGCCCGACGCGGCCTCGGAGAACGCAGCCAATCCATCGCTCCTTCCCAGCAGGGAGATGTGCACCTTCTGCAACTCGTTTGAGGAGTCGAAATGTCCTTCTGGATCGTCGAGCTCGAGCTCTCCCATGCCTCTGAATGCGGCCGCCAGCAGGTTCCGCTTGCCGAACTCGGCAGCGAAGCCGTTCCTGTCCTCGCCGCCCCAGTAATTCATCACGAGCTGTGACGTCGGGAGGGCCTCGTCCGCCCATGGCCCTGTCGATATCACCTGTATCCTCCTGTCACCCTGCTCGGACCGTATTGCGTCAGTCCGTCCCCAAGAATCGCGTCCCGACATGTCAGGCGAGGGAACGAACTCAGCGATGCCATCCCTGACCCATAGGTAACCAGGCTCTTCGGCGGCGTTCTCCAGAACGATGAAATCGAAACCTGACAGCTTCATCTCGACACCAGTGTTCCCCGTGAGCGGGCATATCCTATCCGCAGAGGGGGAGACCCCGAGACGTCTCACGAAACCCGCGCAGGCGGCGGGGATGAGGCTCGCTGTCAGCACGCCCGAACCAATCGCGATCGCGTCCTTCCGCCCTCGGAGGACCTCGTCGACACGGTCGAGGACCGTCGCTCCCGAGAGAGCGTAGTCTTCAGGAAGATCGTCCTCGGAGACATCCCCCGATGCGAGGTCAATCACCGCATATCGGCCGTTCACGAGCGGCATATCATCCCTCCTGCACGATGGCGTTCGTCGGGCAGATCGCCGCGCACTTCGGCTCGCCACCGCAGAGATCGCAAGGTTCCCTGAGGAGTATGGGCTTCGCACCTGGACCTCCTCCGGAATCGGAGGATTGCTGCCCGGAGACGACCCCCTCGGGCCTGGCCAGTACGAGTCCTTCGGAACCGCTCTTGAGCACGAGCCCGAAATAGTTCGCCTTGTCCTCGGAGTGGAGTATGATGCTCGAGGACATGGAAGTCAACACGCCGTCGCGCCTGAGACTGCACGCGATCTCACAGAGGCCGCAAGAGATACATTCCAGCGGTTCGAAGCGCAGCCGCAGGACACCAACCCCCCGATGGTCAGACGATGTTCTCGGCGATGTCGGTTGTCAGTCTATCGCAGTATTTGCATCTCAGCGCCAAAGGCTTCTTCGCCTCGACAACGAACTCCGGCTCGACGGGCTCGTTCTGGTTCGTGATGCAGCCCGGGTTGGAGCATCTCATTATGCCCTTCACGCGCTCGGGGACCTCAACGACGAACTTCTCGGCCACGTTGTAGTCGCGGATGATGTTGATCGTGGCGTCGGGTGATATCAGGGCGACCTTGTCCAGTTCCTTCGGGTCAAGCTCGCGGTCCTCTATCTTCACGATATCCTTCCACGACCCTTTCTTGCTAGGGACATGCATCAGGACGCTCACCGTCGAACTCACGTCTTCCCTCACGCCGATTATCCTCAGGACCTTGAGGGCCATTCCGACCCCGATGTGGTCGATGACCGTGCCGTTCCTTATCGGGGTGACCTTGAACTCCTTCATTCCATCCCTCCGAGCACCATGGAGAGAAGCGCCATCCTCACCGGCACGCCGTTGAACGCCTGCACGAAGTACCGCGCGTGCTCCGTGTCGTCCACCCCTGGGTCGATCTCGTTCACCCTCGGGAGGGGGTGCATGATTATCAGGTCCTTCTTCGCCTCCCTCAGCATCGTCCTGTTGATAGTGAAAGCTCCCGCGACCTTCTGATATTCCGCCAGGTCGGGGAAACGCTCTTTCTGAATCCTGGTGACATAGAGCACGTCGGCGTCTCCGATGACCTCGTTCAGGGAGTTGCTAATCCTCGGCTTCAGACCTTTGGACTCGATGTGCTTGACGTGCTCCTTCGGCATCTGCAGCGTCGGCGGCGCGACGAAGGTCAGCTTGGCGCCGAACATGCTGAGCGCCTCGGACAGGGAGTGCACGGTCCTCCCGTATTTCAGGTCGCCGACAATCACTACATGGTTGCCGTCGATCCCTCCCTTCTCGTTCCTTATGGTGAACAGGTCAAGAAGGGTCTGAGTCGGATGCTGTCCCGCGCCGTCACCGGCGTTGATGACCGGCTTCTCCGCGAAGTGTCCTGCCAGTCTCGCGGCCCCCTCCTGAGGGTGTCGCAAGACTATCACATCTGAGTACGCGTCGACCATCCGGATCGTGTCGGCCAGGGTCTCGCCCTTCGCCACCGACGACCCCTTCGGCTCGTCGAATCCGAGCGTGCGTCCGCCGAGACGGGCCATCGCCGCCTCGAAGGATAGCCTCGTCCTGGTGGACGGCTCGTAGAACAGCGAGCCCAGCACCCTGCCCTCCAGCTCGATGCTCTTCTCCTCACCCTTGGCGATCGGCACCATCTTCTCGGCTACGTTCAGAACCTGCTCTATCTGCTCCCTAGAAAAATCCCGGATCGACACGATGTCCGATCCCTTCAGACTCCCCGACATCAGGCTCCTAATCGATTGGCGAGATATAAGCCTTTCACGGACGGCACACGGGAAGCGCCGTCAGACCAGGTCGAAGTCATCTATCGCAGAGTTCATATTCTCGAACCAATCGTCCGCGCAGCGGTGGAGCTTTTCCCTGAGCTGCTTCGGCCGGACGGCGGAGTAGATGTGATAGTATCCCCCACGGTCGATGGTCTTCGCATCACGGAATGCGAGTCCGGCGCTGACAAGGCCCTGCAACGCCCTGTAGATCGTGCTGCGGTCCTTCTTCAGGACGGGGGCCAGGTCGTCCGCCCTCAGAGGGCCGTGCTTGGCGAGCCGCTTGTATATCACGAGCTCGAAATCCGAGAGCCCGTACATGCACTTCACGATGTCGCGACATGTCGCCTGGCCGGACAGTATCTTCTGAGGTTCGACCATATTGCACGCTATTGCCATCTTTACACTTAACCGTTTTGGCGAACGGGCCGACCAGGCGCACCAGTGCCGCAACGTGACAAGATTTATTAGGGCAAAGACCAATCGCCTATGCACGGTAATGACAATACCGTAGGAGCGATGTCTATGGAGAAGGATGTGACTCTCGATGCCAAGGGCCTGATGTGTCCGATGCCGATAGTCCAGCTGGCGAAGAAGGTGAAGGAACTGAACTCTGGCCAGGTGCTTGAGCTGCTAGCGGACGACATAGGCTCCAAGGACGACGTACCTGCCTGGACCAATCGGACGGGACATCAGCTGCTCGGGATGGAGGAAGAGGGCAAGGTCTTCAAGTTCTACATCAAGATCAAGTGAGGTAACAGGGTCAGGGAGGACTCAAGGAGGGAAAAGCATGGCAGATAGAGTTGTGATGGTGGTCAGCGAGGGCAGCTTCGACAAGGCCCTGATGCCGCTCATAATCGGCACCACGGCGGCGAGTATGGGCATGGAGGTGCACGTGTTCTACACGTTCTTCGGGCTCAAGCTGTTGAAGAAGGGCGTACGGCCCAAGCTGAAGGGATTGATGAGACCGTTCACCGGGATGATACAGAAGAAGATGAAGAAGCTGAAGGTGCCCGGATTCGACGAGATGATGCAGCAGGCGAAGGACCTCGGGGTCAACTTCTACGCGTGCAGCACCTCCATGGTGCTACTGGGCGTCAAGGAGACCGACCTGGCCGACGGGGTGAAAGTGCTCGGCGCCTCCGCGTTCTTGGACATCGCTGCCGGCTCGAAGGCATCGTTCTTCATCGGCTGAGGGGCACCATGGTCAAGACGGTTTTCCTGGCGTTGAGATCCCCCCGGGAGCAGGACCCTAGCGAGTTGATCGGCAGGCTCGCGAGCCGAGAGGAAGCACATCTGGTCCTGGTGGAGGATGCGGTGTACAACGCGCTCGATCCGAGGCGCGCTGAGAGCCTGAAGGAGGTGGCTCACGAGGTCTACATCGCGAAGGACGACCTCGCGGCCAAAGGATTCTCCGAGGCGGACCTCAAGGCAGGCACGACCGTGGATTACGACGGCATCGTGGAACTAATCATGGAGAGGACCGAGAGGACGGTCACGCTATGAGGTGACACCATGACTAAGACGATGACGATAATATGGAGGACTGGCTCCATGATGGCGATGGACGCGAACGTGGCGACCAAGCTGGCAAGCGCCGCGGTCAGGAAGGGCTACAAGGTGAACATGTTCGGATATGGCGAGGGTGTAACCGCCGTGAAGAAGGGGCAGGCGCCCAAGCGGTTCCCGAACGTCGGCGCAGATCTCGAGGCGCTCGCAGAGCAGGGTGTGGCGATAGCGCTCTGTGAGACCTGCTACATGGCGAGGGGCTTCCGGAGGGGAGAGGAGATCGAGGGCGTGAAGGTCGGCAGCCTTACGAACGACCTGTTCAAGTTCGTCGCCGAGTCGGACAGGCTTGTCACGGTCGCGAGGTGACGTCATGGCGGAATCGATGCTCGTACTAGTCACGAAACCCCCGTACGGCCTGGAGGACGCCTTCGCCGGGTTGAGGCTGGGGCTAGCCATGGCCGTGAACGGCATGACCGTCTCGGTGGTCATGCTGGAGGACGGAGTCTACAACGCGGTCGCAGGGCAGAAACCCGACGCCGTGGGAATGCCGTCCAACGTCGACGCGACGACGGAACTGTACGATTTCGACGTTTCGGTCTATGTCGTGAAGGAGGACCTCGCGGAGCGCGGCCTCGCCGATGCAACGACGGTCGAAGGATTGAAGTCCGTAGACCGGGGGGCGCTCATCGAGATGGTTTCGACCCACGATGTCGTGACGACTTTCTGACAGAGCACTGGATGGCGACGACCGATCCGGCCGTCCATCCATTTTATACCTCTTCATGCAATGCCTTCAACGTGAAATTCGAAGTGCTGTGCAGGGACGGTCTCGCCAGGATCGGCGCGCTGGAGATAGACGGCGTCGTACACAGAACTCCGGCGATCGCGTTCGCCGACACATGGAAGTATCCTGCGCCTCCGAAGGGGCTGAAGCTGAGACAGTCAAGTCTGGCGAAAGAAGGGGATGTCCGGGTCGCGCCGTCCGGGTTCTCCCGATTGGACCGTGACGAGAATTGCCATATGGAGCCTTGGTTCAGAGGGTCGCCGTTCGCCGAGGAGCAACCTGACGGATGCTTTGTCGTCCTCGACGACGTGGCGGGCAGGATGCTCGATTCGCGGACGTTCGCGAACGCGGTCGACGACATCAAGAGCGGGAACGACCTGCTCGTGCCCGCGTACTGCTCGTCGGTCGCACTGGTCCACAGACTGGCGTTCCTGGCGTACTGCGGCTTCGACCTGTTCGACTCGATACCTCTCATCATGGCAACGGAGAACGGACAGTATCTGACGAGTTACGGCGCGCTTCCGGCCGACAGAGTCGACGAGCCACCGTGCTCCTGTCAAGTGTGCAGAGACGGAGTCCCGTCAGGGGAGAACCTGCTGAGACACAACATAGCGGCTGCGGAGGCTGAGCTGAGGCTCGTGAGGCACTACATAGCCCAGGGAAGGCTAAGGGAGCTCGTCGAGAGCAGGATCAGGTCCGAGCCGTGGCAGATACAGGGCATCCGCCTGCTCGACCTGGAGCACCATCGCGTGCAGGAGACGCACGCGCCCGTGAGGGGGACGCCATTCGTCGCCGGCTCGAAGGAATCGCTCCACCGACCCGATATCCTGAGATGGCGCTCGAGGATCATGGAGAGATACAGGCGGCCTGAACCCGCAAGCACACTTCTTCTGCTTCCGTGTTCTGCGAGGAAACCTTACTCGCTGTCCGCGTCGCACAGAAGGTTCCGCAAGGCGATCCACGAGTCAGGGGCAGGGAACATCGTGCACGAGATGATCGTGACGTCGCCACTCGGGCTGGTTCCACGGGAGCTCGAGCGATTCTATCCCGCTAAGGATTACGACATCCCCGTCACCGGACACTGGGACGGCGACGAGATCAAGATGGTCGAAGACATGGTCCGTTGGTTGACAGAGACACAGGACTATGACAGGGTCATCTCGCACCTCGGAGGCGAGAGGGACATAGTCAACGCGGTGCTCGACGACTACGTGGACTCCTCCGGCGGAGAGCCCGGATCGAGGGACAGCCTCTCGCGACTCGAGGAACTCCTGGGAGAGACCACAGAAGAGGAGGTCAGGCTGACGAACAGGCGCGAGAGGGCTCTGGAGGACACGGGAGCGATCGCGCGATTCCAGTTCGGCGCCGAGGGTGCGTGCCTGATGGAGGGCGCGCACGTTGATGGCAGATGGCCGAACGTGAGGATCGTGAAGGGACGGACACAGCTGGGCATGCTCACCGGCAGCAGGGGCATGATCTCGCTGACATTGGCGGGAGGTTCGCTGCTCTCCTCGAAAGACGCATACTACGTGGAGATAGACGACTTCGCCGTGAAGGGCAACGTGTTCGCTGTGGGAGTCGAGGACGCGCATGATGCCGTAAGGATCGGAGACGACGTCGTCGTGAGGCATCGCTCGGATGTCAGGGCCGTCGGAGTGGCCCGCATGTCCGCCGTCGAGATGCGTCTGGCAGGTAGGGGCGAAGCGGTCCACACGAGACACTCTCCGAAGTGAGCATTTTCGTATTGCTGGACTATTTTCGCCCTACTCCTGGTGCAAGGCTATTGACCCCCTTCCGCACTAGACGGTAACACAAGCAGTAAGGTGAATGAATGAACCACGCAGATCACTACAGCTGGGAGGAGGTCTATGGCCTTCTCGGCTGCGACGCAGAACTCGAGCCTCCTGTCGAGTGCTGAAAGTGCCATCCCTGATAGGCAGGAGATCTTGCTCCCTCCTGTCCTATCAACCTCTTTTATTTCGGTATCTCCACCGGCTGCTCGGCCCCGTCACGAAAGACTTAATTAATCTTGGGTGAATCCGGCACCAGCGAAAAAGATGGGATGCACCAGTGGTTCTACTCGGGTCGCACCGATAGGCCACTCTTTCGCAGTAGTCCGAACGGGGCTCTTGAATGAGTCACTACGGTATCGATCTAAGGGCGATGGCCAATATGTCAGGAGGGCGCACTTCCAGCAGAGGCGATGGAAAGTCGAACGTCATGGCTCGGGTCCTCGTGGTCGACGACCAGGAATTCATCAGGGACCTCTACAAGGAGATGTTCGAGTCGAGGGGATACACCGTCTTCTCCGCGAAGAACGGAGAAGAGGCCGTCGAGCACTTCCGTGAGATGAAGGCGAAGCCGGATGCCGTCATAATGGATCATAGGATGCCGGGAAAGGACGGCATCCAGACGACGAAGGAGATCTTGTGCATGGACCCATCGATGCCGATCATATTCTCAAGCGCGGACGAGGAGGTCAGGGACGAGGCGATCAGAGCCGGTGCAGTGTCGTTCTGGGCGAAACCGTTCCCAGTGGGAATGCTCATAGACGCGACCACGGACATCGTGCGGGCACGCAGGACATGACGACGTCATTCGACCTTGTACCTCAACAGAGCCGCCACGCCGCCCAGTGATTCCAGTCTCCGACCCGCTTCGTGAAGAGAGCTCACGATCATGAACTCGCCCCGCGCACGCTCCACGGTCTTCAGGAGCTGCTCCACCTCGACGTCCCTCACGAAAGAGTCTATCACGAGCAGGAGGTCGACCGCTCCGGACTCGGCTGCCGTGGCCACGGACTGCTTGCCGTACGAGAACAGGCCGTCCGCTCCGATCGCTGCGAACAACCTCTCGACGGCCTGTGTCTCCCTCGCGACCCGAGACTCCTCGACGGCCTTACCACCCAGCCCGCGTTTCATCGCCTCATGGATACCCGCCATGCCAGCCTGGCCAGTCGAGAGGACGACCACCAGGTCGGCGAGCTCGGGATGCTTGTCGCGCACCTTCCTCGCGAGCGCCTCCTTCGTGAAGCCGGGCCCGAGCACAATCAGCGGTTGAGCCTTCAGCAACGGCGCGACCTTGCCGACCACCTCCTCGAGGAAGGCGTCCTCGCTCGGCTTTGAATCGTACATCTTCCCATCCGGGTTCCTCGTTATGGTCGCGACCTCCTTGAGCCCGTAATCCCTTGCAGCAGCGATGACTGCCTCGGTGTCCTCGACCGCCACGAACAGGACCGTCGGACGGTCGCTCGCCTCAACGGCCCGCTTGATACGCTCGAAGTGGACGTCCTTCCATTCGGGCTTGACGATGGCCAGATCGTCTCCCGGACCCACCATGAGCGTGTGATGCTGCCCGATGTCCTGCGGCCCGGACTCGATCGAGCCGAGTATGCGGAGACGGTCCTCCGATTCGTGAAACTCGACCTTCCCAACCCTTATGCCGAGGCGCATACGCACCTTCTCGGTCCGCTCGGGACGCAGCTTGTCTCCCTTCTCCTCCTTGCGCCTGTAGGCCGTGGCGTGCACCTGATCGTCGACATCTAACAGGTTGTAGAGATGCCACAGGTCGTCGACGCTCTCGGGACGGAGCTTGATCTCGTTGTTCCTCGAATCCTGACGGAGTATCTTCATGCTCGCTCTCCTGCGTAGATGTCGGTGACCGGATATCAAGGCATCGAGCGGCCCAGGGCAGCCGAACTCAGCCGACCAGTTCCTCAACAGCCACGAAGGTTTATATTCTATTCAGGTCATTTGTAACTAAGTCAGAGAGGCGGCTCGCACATGGCACAGTACTTGGCTATCGGTGAGATACTTGACGACCTGCACAAGGAGTTGCCTTCCGTTTACGAGGCGACCGTCGTATCCAGGAGCGGCATGCACATTGCGGGCGATTCCCCGAAGGGGGTACACCTTGAGACTTTCGTCGCCATGTCGGCGATCCTCCTTGGCGCGGCGGAGACGGCGACTGGCGAGCTGAAGGATCGACTCCGGTATGTATCGGTCGAGCTTTCGAGGAGCAGGATGGTGCTGACATCGGCTGGAAACAGAGCACTGCTGGTCCTGACAGCATCCAGCGATGTCGAGATCGAGGAGATGGTAGAAAAGGCGACGGAGTTCGCGGAACGTATCGCCGGCAAGATCTGATCTGAAGTCACATCCTCTTGAACCCGCCTCTAACCCATTCTTGACTTGTTTCTATCGCGTAGACGACGGTCTCCTTGACGCTCCTGCTCCTGCCTCCGACCGTAGACCTGTTCGCAAGGATCGCTTTGATCGTTTCTCCTTCGGAGCAGA
>JAEHCN010000061.1 GCA_020696395.1 Thermoplasmata archaeon
CTGGCCACCCGTGCTGCGTCGTCGTTCTGTCGAACGAGTTCGCTTCCACGGCGGACGGATACGACCTCACGCTTCGCTTCCTAAAGGCCCATGTAGAGACCACCGAGTGGATTCTCGAAGCCCTCGCGGACAAGGCCGGCCCAGAGTACCAGCTGCTTGTTAACATGTCCGTTGAATTCACTCTCAGAGACGCAGAAGTTGTTCAAGAGGCGCTAGAGCATGTCAAGTTTGGCTGGGAAATGGACTCCGAGTTTAGGGCGGCTCTCGAGCAGTTCACCGGAATGTATGTGGACTCAGGGATTGTCGAGGAGGAAACGATTGGAGACAGAGGTTATCAGAACGTGACGGACTTCATCTCCTCCTACGTGGACGATTCATACCTCGGAGAGCTAAACTCAGTCTCAGAGAGTACGACCATATTGAACCCCGATGACCCGATAAGACTGGGCTATCTCGCTGGGGACATCCACCAGCTGGCCCAGTACGTCGCGGCCAACAGCAGCGTGCTCGGGGGAACGCTCAGCATCTTCGAGAAGTACGGCCTTAATGTGGTCGCCGCGACTGGTGCGCCGTACACCAATGGCGGGAATGAGATGGACGCGTTCGTCGCTGGCCATGTCGACATAGGATACCTTGGCGCTCCTCCCGCGATACTGAAGAAGTTGAACGTCGATGCCGACACGACGGTAATAGCCCAGGCGAATAGCGAGGGCAGCGCGATAGTCGTCGCCACGGGTTCGCAGATATCATCGCTCGCGGACCTGTCGGGCAAGATTGTGGCGACGCCGGGAGAGTCGAGCATCCAGCATCTGCTGTTGAAGATCGCGCTCAACGAGCAGGGACTCAGGCTCGTGAAGGCATGAAAATCTTCCCAAACCTCTTTTTTCTACGGACCATATGAGGGCATGCGATGAGCGCTCTACACACGATTATCAGGCGATTCGGCAGATTCGCGAAATCCCGACGGCTTCAGTTGTCGGCAGGGATCATTTCGGTGAGCGCCTTCGTGGTTTTCTGGCACTGTTTCGCGTGGCTTCTCGAATACTGGGACTTGAGTTTACAGGAGTACGTGCCTTTCCCGATAGAGGTCTTCGAAGTCCTGGTCTACTCCTTCGTCCACGAAGTGCCAGGAATGGATCTATCCATGGGTGTGATGGCCCTTGCCAGCCTTAAGCGGGTTGTTATCGGATTCACACTTGCTCTGATAGTCGCATTCCCGCTAGGTCTTCTGATGGCGAGCTTCAGGTTCGTCAATTATCTTGGCGACCCTATCATTGAGATGTTCAGGCCAATTCCACCGGTCGCCTGGATTCCGGTGCTACTTGTGATGCTCTCGGTCCTATGGGGGCCTGTTGCGGTCGTATTCCTGGGAGCGTTCTTCCCGATACTTCTGAATGTTATGTTCGGCGTCAAGAGGACCGACCAGACGTTGATAGATGCGGCCAAGACACTTGGTGCACGCAGGATTGACATATTCACCAAAGTCGTCATTCCCTCGACCGCACCCTATCTGATGACCGGTGTGAAGGTCGGCCTTGGAATAAGCTGGATGTGCATAGTGGCTGCTGAGATGCTGCCTGTCCTTGGCGGAGGCGTGGGAAACGCTCTCTGGACGTCCGCTCAGCAGTTCTCGAGGTTCGACGTGACCTTCGCCTGCATGATAGTGATCGGGTTGATGAGCATTCTGACAACAGGGCTCGCAGAACAGGTTGAAAGGAGGTTGTACAGATGGATGGGGATGGAGTGATGATCAGCCTCCTCAACCTTTCGAAGACCTTCTCCGACGACAAGCACACCGTGGAGGCTATCGACGGGTTCAGCCTCGATATTCAACAGGGCGAGATTGTCTGCCTTCTCGGCCCGTCCGGATGCGGAAAGACGACGGTTCTGCGGATGATTGCGGGGCTAGAGTCGAAGAGCAGTGGGTCTATGAAGGTGCGTGGCAAGTCTGTTACCTCCGCCGGCTCGGACCGTGGCCTGGTATTCCAGGAATTCGCCCTCTTCCCGTGGCGCACGGTGAGGAAGAACATCGAGTTCGGCCTCGAGTTAAAGACGATGCCCGTTGAGAAACGACACGAGATTTCCTCGAAGTTCATTGAGTTGGTGGGTCTAACTGGATTCGAGAACGTCCATCCAGGCAAGCTCTCCGGTGGTATGAAGCAGAGGGTGGGGATAGCTCGTGCACTCGCCAACAACCCCGCGGTACTGCTGATGGATGAGCCTTTCGGATCGCTGGATGCCCAGACGAGGAACCTCATGCAGAAGGAGCTGCTCAGGATATGGTCCGCCACGGGAAAGACGATACTCTTCGTCACACACTCTGTCGACGAGGCGGTTTTCCTTGCCGACCGGATTGTCGTGATGACCGCCCGTCCAGGCAAGGTGAAGGAGGCTATCCCCATAGGTATCCCTCGTCCCCGTGACAGAACCTCTTCGGAGTTCATATCCGTCAGAGGTGAAGTCCTGTCTGTGCTGGAGGCCGAGTTCGAGAAGACCCAGATTAGGGAGCTCTCGGGCGACTGATTTCAGGACAAGGCTTAATTCTTCAAGACGCGATGCCGAAATACATGAGCTTCGAGCTAAATGTCGTGAGCAACACGCCTCTCACGCCTCTGAGCGACAAGGAGGAGGTCGCGATACTCTTCCTCAATCAGATAGGCTACTTCCCGAAGGGATACGATCCGAAGACGGATGCGACGGACATCAGGGACAGCGTCCCCTACAAACTCATCGTCGACCATTTCCTCAGCAGGCCGGAGAAGGCATGGGTCGTTGAGGATCTGGCAGCCGCGCTGGGGACCACGAAAGCGACCGTGTACCGTCACATCAACAAGCTGAAAGGCTTCGACATCCTCGAGGAGATGGGCGTAGAGAGGCCCGGCGGCTCATCCAAGAAAGGTTACAGGGTGAGATACGGCAACCTGAGCAAAGCCTGGAACTTCACCGAAGCGCACGTACAGGTAGCGATGGAGAACTACAGGAAGACGGTCGACCACCTGCAAGAGCTCGTCCGGAAGAAGGGTGATAAACATGCCAAGAAAAGATGATGCGATCGTCTTGACTGAGGGGTCTCAGTACAGGGTGAAGAGCCTTGAGGCCAGAGACAAGCCGATGGAGACCATCGGGATATTCAAGGGCTACGCAGCCGTGGCGCACGACACCGCCATAGTCATGGAGCTCGAGAAGCCTTTGGGGGACGGGAAGGCAATGCTACGCCTCATCCCGTCTCACATGATCATCTCGATAGATGTCCTCAAAGCCGCGAAGGAGAAGAAGGCCAAGGAGCAGAATGAGGAGGCCGCGTACTTCGGCTGACTCGGCATGTGGCATGACAATCAAGATGAATCCCCTGGAGATCCGAGTGGTGAGGCTCCTCAAGGAACGGTATCCGATCACCGTCGAGGAGCTAAGGAACGAGCTGGTGGTCAGACCGGATACTCTCATGCGCGTCCTGAAGTCGCTCGTGGTCAAGGGAGTGGTCGCTCTCGAACCGCTCACAGACATGACCTACATACGTCTGCTGACACCCGACATCGACGTCGAAGGCGGGAGGCGTAGTCGGGATTCCGCGAAGGATGCGAAGCCCTGTGATCCCGGCGACGACGATTCATACGCGTACATGTGACGACACTGGGGCGGATATTCTTGAATCTGAAACAGACTGGCTCGGATGCAATCCCTTCGGCCTATCTGGACGAGTTCATCAACATGCTCGTCAATGGAGAGATATCCGACAGAGACATGGTCCTGAGGGCTAAGGCCTCCCTCTGCAAGAAGCACGGACTTGCCCGTGTTCCGACCAATTACGAGATCCTAGAGCACGTTCCGGCCGATCTGAGGAGCGATGTAGAACCCCTTCTGAGGAACAAGCCCGTCAGAACTCTGAGCGGCGTGGCGCCCATCGCGGTGATGACCAGCCCGTTCGACTGCCCTCATGGGAGATGCCTGTATTGCCCGGGCGGTGTGACGAACAACAGCCCTCAGTCATACACCGGGAGGGAACCTGCCGCATTGAGGGGCGCGATGTACGAGTACGACCCTTTCTTGCAGACCAGTGCTCGGCTGAAGCAGCTGAAGGCGATTGGCCACAGGACGGACAAGGTGGATCTCATCATCATGGGTGGAACCTTCACCGCGCGTCCCGCGGAGTATCGAACCTGGTTCGTCAAGCGATGTTTCGACGCGATGAACGGTTGCGAGTCGGAAGACCTAGAGGCATCCCATGTTGTCAACGAGAGCGCACCCTCTCGATGCGTGGGACTCACGGTCGAGACCCGACCCGATTGGCTCGGACCTGAGCACGTTCTCGATTCCATGAGCCTTGGCACGACAAAGGTCGAGCTGGGCGTTCAGATCCTCGATGACGGGATACTCGATGGCGTGAAGCGCGGACACCACGTCGAGCATGTCGTGACGGCTACGAAGCATGCGCGCGAAGCCGGGCTCAAGATATGTTACCATCTGATGCCTGGACTACCCGGCAGTGGTTACGACGACGATATGCGGTCATTCGTCATGATGCTCGAGGACGAACGGTTCAAGCCTGACATGCTGAAGATATATCCAACTCTGGTCGTGGCCGGGACGGAGCTGCATGAGATGTGGAAGAGGGGCGAATACGTGCCCCCGTCTCTTCAGGCGGCGACCCGACTCGTGGCTGACATGAAGAGGCGTGTTCCTCCGTGGATGAGGATCCTAAGGGTGCAGAGGGACATCCCCGTACAACTTATCGAGGCGGGGGTGAGGAAGAGTCATCTTCGCGAGCTGGTGGCGGAGGAGCTGTCGACGACCGGCGAGTCGTGCAGGTGCATTCGATGCAGGGAAGTCGGACGCGTCAGAGCCAGCCCCGAGGAAGCGGAAACGGAAGAAACAGCCTTCAACGAGCTTTCATATCGGGCCGCGGGCGGGATGGAGTATTTCATCAGTTGCACCATATCGGGGACTTCGACCCTCGTCGGATATGCGAGACTCAGATGCCCCGATGGACAATCGCCCCCCACCGCCACGATTCGGGAGATCCATGTCTACGGTCAGATGGTTCCGATAGATGAACCGGCTAACGGCCGTTGGCAGCACAGAGGTATCGGTGAAGAGCTGATATCACGGTGTGAGGAGAGGGCGTCCGCAACCGGACTATCTTCTATGAGAATCACAAGCGGGGTAGGTGTCAGGGAGTACTACAGGCGTCTGGGTTACGAACGGACGGGAATGTACATGACGAAATCGCTCCTTGGGGGGTGAACCAGCAACGTTATGATTATATCAAACAACCCTTATCAGTTTCAATTGGAGGGGACGCCGGATGCCCTGTCTCAAATGTGAACGACCCTGTGATGAGAGCACGCTTATCTGTGACGAGTGTGCCGACTCATGCTTGGGGGAGGCGCGGTTCTTCCTCAGTCCGGTTCTGATAGGTCCAAGCCTCTACGCACGCCTAAGGTCGAAAGGCTCTCTCGCCCTTCTGCTCGGCCCCGTCGCTGACGGAGAGGTCGTGCTGATGACGTCGACCGACATACGGAGGACACTGCGGGAGGCGGTTCCGGCAGGCATGTCAGACGACGAGGCCAAGACGTTCCTCGACCTCTGCAACGAGACGCTCGCCCACATGGGCGTGCCGCTGAAGTTTCACCCGTCCACGATGCTGCTGACCGAGGATGCCGCGGAGACTACGATGGTGGTCCTGACCAAGGCCGAGACCGTATCAGCTGGCCATGAGATGGCCGCAGTCAGCGACCTGAACTTGCGAATGGGCGTCGTATACTGGAGCGCACTGCGCGGAGTACTCTTGAGAGCAGCCAGCAAGAAGTGGAGGGAGGCTAAGCGGGCCGAACTAATCGACAAGGCGAAGGCGCACTTCTCGAAGGTCGACGAACGCGACGACCTCTTCTCTCTCGCGTCGTGGAACCTGGGCATGCTTTGTTCCGAAGCTGGTGAGTGGGAGGCCGCACGGGAGCATCTGGAGAGGACGCTGAAACACTTCCCTAACGACCAGGCGGTCGCAGAGACTCTTGCGATGGCGGATCTGCAGCTGGGGAATCAGGTGGACGCGCTGGCCAGGGTCGACGAGATTCTCGCACAGTCTCCCTCGCCTGGTCTCTGGTCGCTCAAGGGTCAAATCCTTCTCGGCATGGCGAAGGAGGAGGAGGCGCTCGAGTGCTTCAATCAGGCGATATCCTCGGATCCGTGCACGGCCGATGGACACAACCTGCTGATTACCACACTCAGGTCCATGGGCAGAGATGAGGAAGCCTCGCTTGCTGAGCAGCAGAAGGCTTTGGTCAGAAGGCCCGACCTCGAGGAGAAGATACTCGAGGTCGTGGGGGAACTGACGAGAGCCCCTCCCCGCCCCGCTCGCGATCGCCCCAGGATCCGCCAGCTCGCGAAGGCCATAGATGAAGTCGGGGAGGAGCCTGCGAAATCCATCACTCCGCTCGATCTCGCACTCGCAGCGCTCGAGACGAGGGATTATGACATGGCCATTCAGCGTGCGCAGCACATTGTAGACAGCGACCCAGGCTCGCGGGAGGCGAACCTCATCCTGATCGAGGCCTGTGTGGCGAGCGGAGATGTCCAGCAGGCATCGTCAAGAGCACATTCCTTCTACGAGCACCATAGGGACGACCCGCATGCCTGGTACTGGCGAGGAGTGATCGCCGACAGGGAAGGCAAATGGGGAGCGGCCGTGCAGTACTTCAGTAAGGCAGTGACGCTGGATCCCGAGCTGGCCGACGCGTGGGCCGCTATGGGCGCTACGCTTCTTGAGAATGAAAAACACAACGGCGCGGACGAGAGCTTCTCACGTGCACTGCAGATTGATGCAGATAACGAGAAGGCGTGGTTGGGAAAGGGCAGGACGATGCGTGCGCTCGGCAGGTGGGGCGCAGCCATACAGTGCATGGACAAGTACAACTCGCTGGTTCCGAACGATAAGGATGCATGGCTTCTCAAGGGGGACATCCTCTTCGACAAGGAGAAGTACAGGCGCGCCATCGACGCTTACAACAGGTACATCGAACTCCATCAGGCGGATTCCTACGCACTAGGAAAGAAGGGGATCGCGTTCAACATGCTCGGCATGTCCGACGATGCCGTCGCGTGCCTCGAGGAGAGCGTCCGCCTCGACTCGTCGAACAGGGAAGCTGTCAAATGGCTCGAGACGTTGCGCGACAGGGGGTCGATCTGATGGTCGAACTCGACAAGATCCTCAGTGAGCGGTCCGATGAGAGGATACTCTCGGCCCTTCACTCAGTGTCGGAGTATGAATTCAAGAAGTCCGTCGAGCGCGTGCTCGGGCATCTGGATCTTAAGGTGACTCGGAGCCGTGCGCGTGCAGATTTCATCATAGCCGACTGTGTCCACCGACCCGACGATGCGAAGTACGTCGTCTTCTTCTCAAGGCGAGACGAAGGCGTCTCCAAGCAGTCGGTGGTCAGCCTGATAGGATACATGAAGAGGGTAGAGGCCCGGAACGGGCTAGTGCTATCGACATCGTCGATACTGCCCGCCGCCGTGAAGGCCGCAGAGGCAAACAACGTGGACGTCGCTGACGGACCGAAGCTCGCAGCACTGATACGCAGATTCGATCTGGACCGCGCCCTCATCCACGAAGCGGACATAGCGAAGGAACGTGGCCGTCAGGCGTCCATCACAGGCCTCGATGAGACCGTTGTGAAGATGATGGCTGAAGGACACGAAGCCTTCTCCTGCAGAGATTACGTGAAGGCCCTCGAGTGTTTCGATCAGGTGATTCTGTTCCATGATGGGTACGATGACGCATGGAGGGTTAAGGCCATCGTATTGGATGAGATGGGATTCCACGAACAGGCCCTCGAGTGCTTCAAGCGGGCCATCGAATTGAACCCCGAGAGCGACGAGACGTGGTTCGCCCTGGGCAATTGTCTGTACTCGTTGTCGAGCCACGATGACGAGCTTAGGTGCTACGACAGGGTGCTTGAGATCAACCCGCTACACCACAAGGCCCTCGTGAACAAGGGTTACGCCCTTCATAGACTCGGCCGGTACCGGGAAGCGCTCGAGGCATACGACGAGGTGCTGAGGAGGAACTACCGATTGGATAAGGTACACAACAACCGGGGCGTGACCCTCCACAAGCTGGGCAGAAACGAGGAGGCACTGGAATCCTACGACCGCGCGATTTCCCTCAGATACGAGTACTCCGAGGCCTGGCTCAACAAGGGCAACCTCTTGCACGAGCTCGGAAGATACGATGAGGCGTTCGATGCTTTCATCCACCTGACCGACTTGAGGCCTGACTCCGCGACGGCTTGGTGTCTCAGGGGAGGCGTCGCCGCGGCGCTTGGAAGAAGGGCGCAGGCCAAGAGAGCGCTGGAGGAGAGTCTGAGGCTTGATCCGGACGGTTCACAGGCGAAACAGATGCTGGAGGACATCGAGGGCGACGACGCGGAACCTGTCATGGAGCCTCCTCGCCTCATGGAGGGGATATTCTCGCCGGAGCCAGAGGTTGAAGCCGAGGCGTCCGTCGAGGTTGAGGTACCCTCGCACCCAGAGGTCGACGTTCACTTGGAGGTTCAAGAGGAGTCCGTTGAGCAGCTGGCCGAGGAACTCTACGGGGACAGAGCGGAGCTACTACTTCTCCTCGGAAGGCTCGACGAAGCCTACGACCTGATCGGGAAGTCCTTGCGTCTGGAGGGCGACAATTCGAGACTCCTCACTGCTGCCGGGAACGTTCTCTTCAGACAGGGCAAGCTCGAGGCTGCGATCAAGACCTACGAGCACGCCTACGCGGTCGACCCAGGACACGCGCCGGCCATATACAATCTGCACATGGCGCTCATGGTGGCGGGCGAGACTGACCTTGCGTTGAAGGTGAGCGAGTCGCTGAGGGAGATGGGGGATGGTTGGCAAGAACGGGCAGCGTCCGCGTTGGAGGCGGAGAAGAGGAAAGACTATCGGCAGGCAATCGAAGACATCGAAACCGCCCTGGCGTCTGCGAATTTGGCCATGTTGGTCAACTACAAAGGCACCCTGCAGCTCCTGTCGCACGACGTCGACGGTGCCCTGGAGACCTTCGGCAGGTTGATATCGTCGACCTTCGACCCGTCTGAGGCACATAACAACTTGGGGGTCGCCAATCTCTGGAAGGGCAGTCTGGAGGACGCCGTATCCGAGTTTGACAAGGCGATCAGAAAGAGGAAGAGCAACCCCATCGCATGGAACAACAGGGGATGCATACTCTACAGGGAGGAACGGTTGCGGGAGGCGGTCGCCTGTTTCGAGGAATCACTCGTCATCAACCCGACCGCGGTGGCCATGACGAACAAGGGATTCAGCCAGCTCTCTCTCGATATGCTCGAGGAGGCCACCGTCACATTCGAACAATCCATCAAGATCACGGAGACACCCGAGGCCTACAATAACAAAGGGATAGCTCTCAGGAGGCAGGAACGGCTCGACGAGGCGATCACCGCCTTCAGAGAGGCTCTCAGGATCGCGCCTCAGTTCGAGGACACGAACACGAACCTACGTGAGGCGCTCGCCAGCCGGTCCGTTATGAGCGCGAAGGCCGAAACCGAGAGCGCGAAGATTCCTCCGCCCCCTACGCCGGACGCGGACGACGAGGAGGATGTCGAATCCGATTATCTGGAGCTGCTGCGACATGCGACGGAGGGCACGCTGAGGGAGAAGAAGAAGGCGGAGCTGGAGGCCGTGTGCATCGCTGTCAGCATCAGCTCGAAAGGGACGAAGAAAGAGCTGATATCACGAATTCTCAAAGAGAGGAGACGCCTGCTCAGACGGAGGCGACGATAAACTCTTATGATTCTCGGAGTCGCTGCCTCGGTCAGGCGATGTTCATGACAACGACGTCTCGAACTGCCCTCATCTCGCTGAACGGAAGCACCAGTCTGCCGTCGGAATCTGTCTTGAACAGCCGCGGCTCGACTTCCTCAGCCGGGATCACGAGGACGTTCTGAAGCTCACCGGTCTTCGTATCTATGAGGAAATTCTCTATCATGCCGAGTATCTGGCCATCATTGGTCATCACGGTCTTGCCCTTCAGCTCGGTAATGAACTTACGCATGGTCATCCCATCTCCAACTACCTGTAGTAGCCAAGGGCGTTATCATCTTTGGCCCTCTTAGATATTGCGGTCACCATCTCCTTGGCCAGTGATTCATACAACTTCGCAGTCTCCTGGTCTGTTGAAGCTCTAACGAGCTTCATCGCCTCCTCGAAGTCGCCCGAAGTGACCGTGTCCGCCTTCTTGTTGTTCCTGAGCGCGATGAGGCCCGCTTCTCGGCAGAGGTTCTCGAGGTCGGCTCCGACGTATCCCCCGGTCTTCTCAGAGATCGCGTCGATGTCGATTCCTTCGAGCGGCATGTTGCGGGTGTGCACCTCCAGAATCCTCCTCCTGCTCTCAGTATCAGGCAACGGAATGAGGAGCAGCTTGTCGAATCTTCCTGGACGCAGCAACGCCTTGTCGAGTATGTC
>JAEHCN010000007.1 GCA_020696395.1 Thermoplasmata archaeon
ATCTCGCCCGAGTGGCTAGCCTGCTCCCAGTCGTCTATTATCACCCGTGCGTGCTTCAGTATCCCGGGGGACAGCTCCTGTTTGCCCGGAGCGTCCGCCCCTATGCAGTTGATGTGGGTGCCCTCTCCGACCCACTCGTCCATGACTATCGGCGACCTGGAGGATGTCACCGTGACGACGATGTCGCATCCGGAGACGGCGTCCTTGGCGGAGCCGACCGACCTGACCTTGCCGATCCTGTCCCCGTACACTCTTCTGAACTGCCTCGCGACGGCCTTGGATTTCTCCGGGTAGAGGTCGAATATCCTCACCTCGTCGAAGCGCCCGTACTGCGTGATCAGAGCCAGCATCTGCGTCCTGGCCTGGTTCCCCGCTCCGATGATCCCGAGGACCTTTGGATTCGGGCGTGCGAGATATTTCGACGCTACCGCGCTGGCAGCTCCGGTCCTCATGTCCGTGATGTGAGTCGCGTCCATGACGGCTAGGGGCGCTCCTGTATGAGGGTCTATCAGAACCAGAAGTCCCATGACGGTCCTTATGCCGTAGTTCTTGGAGTTCTGCGGGTGCACGTTGACGATCTTGACCGCCGAGACGTCCATGTCCTCGACATACGAAGGCATGGTGCGCAGGTCACCATCGTATTTCTCGTAGAACAGGTAGGCCTTGGGCGGCATCTGCACCTTATCAAGTCCCTTGTGCTTGAACGCGTCCTCGACGGCTCCAAGCACGTCCTCCATGGCAAGAAGTTTGATGACCTGCTTCCCCGTGAGGAGAAGGGTCTTCACCGGGGTATGATGTGCGGACATCACAATGCACGGCTCCGATGTTGCTCTATCGGATGCTGGGATATAAGGATATTCGACCTAAAGGATAATGGGATTACAGCGTCCAGGCGGTCATAGACCTGTGGCCGGAAGGTCGCTACGCAGTCATAGTTGACCGCCGTTTCTGAGGAAACGGATTTATTCGAGGACTGTGTATTATACCCGGTGAGATCCCGCCTCTCTGGGGAAGCTGGATTGTCATGTCCGGAACCGGTGCATCAATGGACGAGTCCTTCAGGAACAGTGTTGTTGAGTATCTCAGGTCCAAGTCGGACAGTATAGTCGAGCTCTGGACGGCGGAGGTCACTTCGGCGCCGTACACGAGGATAGCCGACTTCTCCCTCCCGAAGGAGGTGCGCGCGGCCAGGCTGAGGTCGTGCCTGGAGGCCCTTCTTGAGCTGGCCGTCAAACCAGGAGACGCCCAAGCGAGGGGGCGCCTCAGGATCACTATCCGGAGCGAGCACATAAGGAGCGTGGGCCTCGTGAAGATCGTCTCGAACGACCACGCCCTGCGTAGGATTGTGCGTGATCTGATCAGAGAGCGGTTCGAGGCGGAGGAGGCCGATGAGGCGGAGCAGTTTCTGGAGAATGTCATCGACATGTGCGTCGAGGAGACTGTCATTCTGGTCGAGCAGCACATCGAGGCCCAGCGTACCCTCTCCAGGAGCGAGTGGGATTCGAACGGCACGTTCTCGGACTCGGAGCAGATGTTCGCTTCCTTCTGTCGCATCACGATGGAGTACTTCGATGCGGACTTCGTAGCGTTGTTCAGGCTCAACAGGGGCGCGAAAGAACTCGCCTGCGTGTCATGCTTCGCGAAAGGGATCAGCCTGTCCAAGAATGCGAGGATACCTGTTTCCTCAGTCCCACTTGTCGATATGGCTATCGCAGCGAACAAGCCTCTCTCCTGCCTCGACCGGGGCAGCGGGAGAGGAGAGAAGGTTAGACTCGTCGGCGGGGCGAGTTTCGAGCACTGCATGGTCGCCCCGTTGAGCATGCGGGGTGACGTGACCGGCATCCTGTTCATCGGCGACAATGGCCGTACGAACTATTTCACTCCAGAAGAGGTTAGCATGGCGGAGGATTTCTCGAAGCTCGTTGTCGGCGCCCTCGACAGCGCCGACACCCTCAGGATGCTGAGCTTCAGGTCACGGGCACAGAAGACGCTCATCGAGACGGCTGCGAACATGCAGCAGGAGATTGACTCCGAGGAGATCTACAGGATACTCGCCACTAAGCTGCTCGAGCTGATTCCGAGCCACGAGGTTGCTTTCTACGTGTTCGATTGGAAGCGGAATGTCGGAAACCCCGTCTACGCCACGGGTCCGTATGCGGACGAGATAATGGCGGACCGGGATTTCCCGACTGACGTGGGCGTCGTCGGCGTCGTCGGCAGGAGCAGGCGCGCGGAGATCGTGGCCGACGCGGAGCTTGACTCCCGCGCGGCAGTCATACCGGGCACTCCTGCGATTCACACAGCTATGCTAGCGATACCTCTGCTGGGGAGAAAGGAGGTGCTCGGCGTCATAGAGCTGCAGAGGTACCTGCCGGAGGGCTTCGTCCAGGAGGAGCTCGAGATCGCGGTCATGTTCGCGAATCACGCGGCCGTCGCCCTGGAGAACGCCAGGCTGCTCAAGGAGATCACGAGGGTCAGAGACGAGGTCGAGCTCCACATGGACCTCCTCACGCACGATATCGCCAACTACAGCACCCCCCTCATGGGATATCTCGAGACCCTGAAGGGGCAGTCCGTGGCCAAACCGGTCGAGGAGACCGTCGAGAAGACCATCTCGCAGGTGGAGAATATATCGAGGATGGTCGACATGGTCAGGACGTTGGCGAAGCTGCGGAGCACCGCCCCACGCGAGCTGAAGCGTACGGACCTCAGAACCGCGATAGAACTGGCGGTGAACGTGGTCAAGAGCCAGATCGCGGGCGCGGGGATCGAGATGACCGTCGACCTGCCGGACGAGCCGATGCCCGTCTTCGCGGATGAGCTGCTCCCGGAACTCTTCATCTGCCTGTTCTTCACCGCCGTCAAGCCTGAGAGGCACAAACAGGCGAAGTTGATTATCAAGGCCACATCCGTTGGAGACGGCCCGAAGCGCATGTGGTCCGTTCAGGTCACCCACCCCGGTAGGAGCATCCCCGACGAGTTGAAGAAGGAGATCATGAGGGTCGCCAAGGCGTCCAAGTCAGAGCTGTCAGGAGGATTCGGCATCGGGCTGGCATCTGCGAGAGGCATCGCCGAGAGGTACTCAGGAAGGATGTGGGTCTCCGATATCGACCCCAAGGACCCCGAGAAGGGTTGCGTGTTCAACCTCCGACTGCCCCAGCCATGATGTGATAAGGGGCGTGGAGGCTATCGTCATTATCTAGTGCGTCGACGTTCGACAGGGCGAGGCGACAAGAGTGCCGCGACGTAAGTACGGAAGGTTGAGAAAGCCGATCCCCCCGGTACCCGAGGAGAAGTGCAGGTACTGCAGGCTCGGCATGAACTGTCCCGTGCACAAGAAGAAATGATTGCTCGTCGCAGGATAAGGCCGAAGTTTATTGTCGGGGGAGGCCGATTCCGTTCCCGTGGGATCAGGAACGAAGGAGTACGGGCTGATTGTCATCGGCTCCGGCGCGGGCATGAACGTCGTCGGCTCCGCCCTGGAGCGCGGGCTCAGGGTCGCCGTGGTCGAGGAGGGCCCTCTGGGCGGCACATGCCTGAATCGGGGCTGCATACCCTCCAAGGTGCTCATCCACGCGGCGGACGTGGTGCGCGAGGCTGAGCATGCCTCTGCCGTGGGCGTACATATGAGGCTCGACAAGGTCGATTTCCCCCTCCTGAAGAAGCGTATGTGGGACATCGTCCTGAGAGGAAGGAACGAGATGGAGCAAGGCGTCAAGGCAGCGAAAGACATCGACCTCTACGGCTCGATCGGCAGCTTCGTGTCCGATTTCACTATCGAAGCGGGAGGGGAGAGCATCAAGGCCCCCCGCATCGTGATAGCGTCAGGTGCTAGGTCGAGGATACCCGAGATTCCCGGCCTGGACGAGGTGGGATACCACACATACCGGACTGTGTTCGACATCGAGGAACAGCCGGAGAGCGTGCTCATCCTCGGGGGAGGGTACATCGGCTGCGAGTTCGCGCACTTCTTCTCGGCGGTCGGCACCAAGGTGACCCTCGTCGGAAGGAACGCGGCCCTGTTGCCGAAGGAGGAGCCCGAGACGAGCGCGTTGGTCAAGAAGCGTCTCTCGAAGCACGTCGAGGTGCATACCGGCGCCGATGTGCTGTCCATCGAGGGCCGTCCACCCAGGGTCGGAGCGGAGATATCCACCGACGGCGGGAAGAGCGTCACGACCGTCGAGGCGCAGCACCTGCTCGTCGCGACCGGTGTGCGGCCCAACTCTGACTGGCTCAGGCCGGAGAACACCGGCGTCAGGACCGACGACCGCGGGTGGATACTCACGAACCAGTATCTTGAGACATCGAAGCCGAACATATTTGCTCTGGGGGATGCCCTCGGTCGGAACATGTATCGGCATACGGCGAACTACCAGGCCGGAGTGGTGGAGCACAATCTGTGGGCGGACAAGAAGCTCGCGATGGATCTTCACGCCGTCCCCCACGCTGTCTTCACCGACCCTCAGGTGGGCCAGGTGGGGATGACCGAGGAGGAGGCGAAGGCCCAGGGCAAGGTGCTCGTCGGCAAGGCCCGGTATAGCGGCACCGCGATGGGATACGCCTATGGCGACGACGAATCGTTCGTGAAGGTCGTCGTGGAGCATCCGACCCGGAGGATCCTCGGGGCGACGGTCGTCGGCCCGCAGGCGCCGGTCCTCGTGCAACAGGTGGTGAACCTCATGTCCTCAGGCGACCAGACATATCTTCCGTTGGCAAGGGTGCAGATCATTCATCCAACGCTCACGGAAACCCTGGCCGCGGCGTTCAGTCAGCTGAGGCCTGTCAACTTCCAGGCCGAGCATGTTCACCGTCACGACTGACGTGGTCGGCCACGGTAACCCCTTGCACCTGGCGTGTTTGGAGCGTTCGGGCGTAGTAGATATATATCGTCTTCACCAATGTTATCGGAGTCCTGGACGGTGCCCAAACGATCAAAATCCTGCACGTGGATGATGAGGAGTCTTTCCTCGAGGTAGCATCACATTTCATGCGTAAGGTGGGCGGCATGGAGGTGCACGGCACAACCTCTGTCCGTTCAGCCATGGATATGATGTCTGGGATTTCGTTCGATGTCATCGTGTCCGACTATCAGATGCCGGAGACGGACGGTATCGATTTCCTCAAGATGGTAAGAGCCAGGGACTCCGACATACCGTTCATCCTATTCACAGGGAAGGGTCGCGAGGACGTCGCGATCGAGGCACTGAACCAGGGTGCAGACTTCTACCTTCAGAAGGGCGGCGACCTCAGGTCGCAGTTCCACGAGCTCACCAGCATGATCTCCAAGGGGGTGGAGGGACGGCGTTCCACCAGCGATCTAGTGGAGAGCCAGGAACGCTTCAGAGAGCTTGCCGACAGCATATCCGACTTGCTGGTCGGTTTGGACGACGATTTCCGGGTGACGTTCTGGAACAAGACAGCGGAGGAACTGCTTGGGGTCAAGTCGGCGGAGGCAATCGGAATGACGCCCTTCGACCTCGTCCCGGTGATCAAGGGCACTCCGGTCGAGGATGTGCTCAGGTCCGCGGCACGCAGCCGGACCATGGAGTCGGTGACGACCAATCTGCTTTCCGAGGATGGCGCGAGGATGTTCGAGGTCAGTGCCTATCCCGGCGTGGAGGGGCTGCTCGTCTTCGCCCGGGACATGACAGCTTCAGAGACTGCTAGTCGGCTGCTAGCAGAGAGCGAGGAGGCGTTCAGAGCACTTGCCGAAAACTCTCCTTATGCTGTAATCATCGGGGATGGAAAGGGCGGCCAGCTCTATGCGAACAGAAAGCTAGCGGAGTTGACCGGATACAGTGTCGACGAACTTCTCAAACTCAACGCCTTTGAGAAGCTGACGAGGCCAGAAGACGTGGAGGCCGTGGAAGAGCAGATGAGGAAACGCCTGGAGGACGGTTCTCCAGCCGAGGCACCGTACGAGAGGATTCTCCTACGCAAAGACGGCACTGAGGTGATTACGGAGCTGACGGCTACAACAATAATGTGGAAAGGTGAGAAGCGTCCTTTGGCTCTGATCCAGGACATCACCGAGCGCAAGAAGGCGGAGGAGGGGCTGCGGAAGGTCAACAAGAAGCTCAACCTTCTGGGGGGCATCACCCGGCATGACTCCCTGAACCAGCTGACCATCCTCAAGGGTTGGCTGACGACCGCGATCGAGCAGGAGGGCGATGATTCCGTCCGCGACATGTTGCTCAAGGTCGAGAAGGCCGCCGACTCCCTGAAGATGCACCTGGATTTCACATCGCGGTACAAGAATCTGGGTATGAAGAGACCCGCGTGGATGTCCCTCGCGGAGGCGGTTGCGAAGGTGACCGAAGGCCTCGGCCGACAGGGTATCTCGGTTAACACCGAGGTGGAGGACATCGAGGTATTCGCCGACCCCATGTTAGAGAACGTCTTCAGGAACCTCGTCAACAACTCCATCGCCCACGGTGGTGGCGACATGGACAGCATCTCCTTGTCGCTTGAGGAGGGAAAGGACGGCCTCGTGATCATCTACGAGGACAACGGAGTGGGGATCCCGACCGATGAGAAGGCGAAGATATTCGCGGCGGGACACGGCAAACGGCACGGGTACGGGTTGTACCTGAGCTGGGAGGTGCTCTCCATAACGGACATGAGGCTGAAGGAGACCGGCATCCCCAAGAAGGGCGCCAGGTTCGAGATATTTGTACCTCCAGGCAACTACAGGAGACAGAGCGAAGCACCCGTCACTCCATGAGCCTGCCCTCGAGGGACTTCTCCGAGACCTCCTCTGAGAGCACGCTCCTGTACCGGTCGAGTATGGCCTCTCTGTAGAGCATGCCCACCAGCCTGTTCGGCTTGTTCGGGTCGACAACGGGTAGATGGCCGAACTTGCGGAGCACCATCCTCTCCAACGCGGTCTGCAAGGTCTCGTCGGGATATACTGTCACGACGCGTTTGGTCATCACATCCCTGACCAACGCGGTCCTCCTGTCGTTCTCGAACGCTCTTCTCACATCCGTCAGGGTGATGACTCCTCTCAACGTTCCGTCCGAGGATATCACGGGGAAGCCCTTCCTTCCAGTGTACAGATGCATGTCGACCACCTTTCTCAGTGGCGTGTCGTCCTTGACGGCGACATAGTCCACCGTCATAGCGTCCCTCACCCTGCCTGACTCGAGCACGTTGACCGACAGGTCCTGCACATACCTTATCCCCTGCTTGGCCAGCTTGGCGGTGTATATCGTCTCCTTGGACAGCAGGCTGCTGACGGCGTCACTCACAACGCAGGCGAACATCAGCGGGAGGATGATATCGTAGACGGAGGTCATCTCGAACAGTATCAGGATGGCCGTGAGCGTTGCCCTGCTCGTTGCGGCGAACAGTGCTGCCATGCCGACCATCGCGTAGGCACCGTAGTTCGCCGACTCGAACGGAGACACCAGGTTCACGAAGATGCCGAAGGCGGCCCCGAGCATCGCCCCCAGGAACAGGGATGGGCCGAACAGTCCTGCGGACCCCCCCGACCCGAGGGTCAGCGATGTGGCCACCATCTTGACTATGACGAGCAGGCCGAGGAACAAGATCGCCATGACAGGCGCCGACGGCATCTCCATGGTGCCGTTCAGCACGTTCGTCACGGAGTCATATCCGACGCCCAACGCCTGCGGGAAGAACAGGGCGACCGCCCCGACGAGCGAAGCACCGATGACCGGTTTGAAGTACATCGGGACCGAGATCGCGTCGAAAGCGTCTTCCAGCCTGTAGAACACCTTGATGAACAACACCCCCGCGAGACCTGCCAGAAGGCCGAGGCCGAGGTAGAATACCAGTTCGTACGGGTTCTCGAGCCGGTACTCGGCTACGATGGCGAAGGTCGGAGCGTCGCCCAGGTAATGGCGTGACGCCAGTGTGGCGAAGACCGACGACACGATGAGCGGGACGAACGATCTGGTCTTGAACTCGAGGAGGAGCAGCTCGAGGGCGAACACCGCGCCTGCGATTGGCGTGTTGAACGTGGCAGCTATCGCCCCAGCCGCCCCGCATGCCACCATGATCCTCAGCTCGGCCCTCGTCAGCTTGAGCTTCTGCCCGACGACGGAGGCGAACGATGCGCCTATCTGGACGATCGGTCCCTCACGGCCGCCTGAGCCGCCCGATCCCAGTGTGAGGGCGGAGGCCAACGCCTTGAGCGCCGGCACCCGCGCCCTGAACCGCCCCCGGTTCGCGACCACACCCCGCATGACGTCGGCGACGCCAGCGCCCTTCACCTCCGGTGCGAGCCAGTATATGATCACTCCGACGAACACCGCGCCGATTGCCGGCACGGCGATGATCCATATGCCGAGAGAATTATCGAGCGGTGACCCGCCTATGAAGAATACTTCCTGGAACGCATCGATCATCCATCTGAAGACTATCGCGATGAACGCGCCGAAGACACCGATTATCGCTGCGAGCACGTTGAGCTTGCCGTACTCCCTAATGAACTCGCTGCGGATGTATCCCCGCAATGTCTTCTGGAACTCTCCGAACACGTTCTAACCTCCTCTGCCTGGTCTTGGCCCATGCTCATCCTAAGTCACGGGCCTTGAAGAGGCAACGGGCACTTCGTTGAGCCTATCGGGGTCAGGCTAGTCACACACTGGGTGAAGCAACACGTCTGACATATTTCTTTCTGACTCGGAGGTCCGACATTCGCCCAGGGGCCGTCCTGCATATTTTGTCAAGGTGCCTGATTCCAACTCGCTGGGGATCCCACATCATCTCAGAATCTCTGGACGGCCAGCGAGGTCATCCGGGGGTCCAGAGGTGATCAATCCTCGCTTTCGTCCAAGCTCTCAATGGTCTTTGCGACCTTGGCGAGAAGCTCTTTGTACTTCGCCCTGTTCGACGGTGTCACAGAGGGATCCTCGCTCCACATCCTGATGTGCTCCAGTCTCCATCGCAGGTGCTCCGCCTCCCCCATGAAAGTCGCGATCTGCAGCTCCACCTCAGCCGCCTTGAGATGGGCGTTATCGACCTTCTCGATGTTGTCGACTATGGCGTTCTTCGTAAGGGCGATGCCCATTCTCTTCACGTTGTCGATCTCGACGAGCTCGTGGACGACGATGAGCGGCCGGGTGATCACCTTGTCGAGCCCGAAATCCTCGTCATAGGGCGTGTCTGCCTGGAACCAGAGTATCATGTCTCCGGCTGTCGCCTGGCATTCGTAGCCATGCTCTGACAGGAGCCGTTTCGCCTCGGCAACCGCTCTGTCCAACTCGCCCTTTCCACGGGCCTTCCGATGCTCTCGATGGCCCTCTGAGTCCCTCGGGTGGTTGTCTCGAGTACTCCATCGGTACAGTTTCTTCTTCCGTCTCAACTCGTCTAGGCCGCAGTCGAAGCATATGCCGTTGTGGCAACACACGACCCCGCCGCACCCCGGACATCTCCACTTGACTCTCTCAGCCTCGAGGAAACTCGAGATGCCATCATCTCTTATGCGCTCGAGGTTCTTGATCTCGCTCATTCTGTAGTGAGTCCTGTAGCGTTTGTCGATGGCGGATAGGTGCTCGCATGGGAATTCGTCGCATTCGAAGCAGTACTCAACCTTGTTCTCGAGCAACAGACCGCATCTCTTCCTCAGAAAGGAACACGCCTTGTTCCTCGGTCTGCATCCCTTGCAGTACGCCATCCGAATCCCTTCGCCCTTGACATCATGCGTGATCGCGAGATACGAGGCGCAGATGTTGCAGTTCATCCCGCAAGGGGCGATCAGCTCTTCCTTCATCTGCTGGAGGAACCGTATTGGACGATGATAAAACCATTTGCGGAGAATAGTGCATCCGCAATAGAAACGCCGATATACCTTGCGATAGTATCTAGATTCAAGAATTGTCTGTGGTCGGAGCGTGGCTCGCCAAATCCCGCGAGGCCTCTCGTCGACCTTCGAAATTCCTGCAGGACGGCTACGCAATGCCCTACACGACGCACACGGACAAGGTGACATCAGACCAGGTTGAGATATATCTCAAGATGGCTTATCTCAAGACCCGGAGAGACCATAACTCTAGGGTTCTCGAAGAATTCGTGACGCTCCTGGAGCATTTTCAGAAGAACCACGTGGTCCTCTCCGAAATTCTGCAGGAGGCTGCGGACCTCATCAGGAGACTGTTCACGCTTAGATATGTGATGATCGGCTTGAAAGGCCGAGACGGGAAGTACAAGTACGAGTTCATGTCCGGGATGAGGGAGGATTCATGGGCTGCGCACAGGAAGAAGGTGTACACGCTAGAATCATTTGCGCAATCCGTCCCTGGGTGGTACAGTGCAGGCGTGATAAGCAAGTTGAGCAGGGTCTACCTTGAGGAGAAGAATCCCTTGGGCCCTGGGTATGAGACATCGGTGAATAGGCCCGTACTATTGAGCCAACAGAGGTCTTCGGTCGATTCGAGTCTGGAGGCGGATTTCTTTAACGCGCTCATCAAGGGCCAGAGGGATGAGTTGCTTGGATGGATAGAGTATTCCGGGACCGTAAGTGGCAAGCTACCCGACGTGACTGTAATCAGAAACGTCGAAGTGATAGCATCTATCCTGGGGGTCGCGATAACGTACCTGGAAAGGAAGAGGGCGACCCTCAAATCTGAATCTCAGCAAGACGATTCGACGCTTCCGTCCACGCCCAATCGAGGGTAATCAGGTCTTCCTGCAACCACGGAATCAGCAAGTCGTCTCTCATGTCTTCGAGAACGATTAACGCCTCGCAGCTAGAAAGAGACTCATCCTGGAGCCCGAGATAGACCCAATAGACATCGACGTAGGCCTGTTGCTGGTCGAACTCACCGGCCCAGTACATCTGTTCCGGGTCGTCGCTGTACATGCTAGCCATCACAAGACTATAGGTCTCGGGGCTGCACAGAGGTGCCCATTCCATCGTATACACACCTTCGAGGGCCCCCATTGCGCGGTCAGTCGATTCGGCCATGAGCGCGGAGATTGCGCCCACAACGCCAACGAGGTCGTGAACATGCTGCTCTGAACGAAGGAACACTTCCTCGGTGCCTGTTGCTCCCCCTATGCCAACGCTCCACCGGTTTATGGTCTGACGAGCTTCGATGAGCGCCTGATTGAGAATCGACGCATCCGCAAGAATCGCATCGCGCTCCTCATCGGTATCCGCTTGCTCATAGGCGGTCTCCAGGTCTTTACCGTAGGCGTTTGTGGCCATCACCTCTTCTCTGAGAGCCGTCAGGGCTACATCCGCCCTTTCGAATAGCTCAGCTTCGCCTGGGACCAATAATGCCTCGGAGTGAAGGAAGTTCTTCACCCAGGTAATAATCGTCGTGAAATCAAACGGCATCACCAACACACCGTCCAGCCGTATGGCCATAAGCGCAAAGAGGTCCAGCATGTCCTTTATCGATTCAGGGCTCGACCGAGACAGGTCGTCCAGCTGTGTGTGATAGGTGGACCATCCGCCCTCTACGAAAGAGCCGTACACTGCGGACCCTCCCCCGACCGCCGCGAACGACCATGCATCTGTATGCGAAAACAACGGATACGAGAAAGTCGCAAGGTGGGTAGAATCCGCACACGCATCTATCAGAAAATCGTTAATCTCCCAAGTATTCTCAAGCCAGTATGGACCGTGGGTTCTAGCGCTCCCTATCATGTCGAGGTTGAAATCGACCACCAATCCGTCCAGAATCTCAGGGTGCGCAAGGACGAACTCGTACGAGCCGACTATCCAATCATACCAGTCGGAAGGTCCTCCGCACTCTTCGGAGCCGAACGTACAGAACACGATGGTCCTCTCATTCACGAAAGAGCCATCGTCCCGGGACTCAGCGAAGTGCCGGGCAAGTTCGAGCACTCCGGCTACCCCCGAGCAGTCGTCACTAGCTCCCGCCCACCAAGTGTCCGCGTGAGCTGAGAACACGATGTACTGGTCCGGATGGGTCGTTCCGTAAAGATAACCGACGACATTTACGGACTCAGCGTGTTCGACCGAGTAGATGTCGGCAGACCCTTCTATCCGGACGGTGACGGTGCCGGAATCCATCAGGTCCTTGATACGCTCTGCCGAATCACGAGATATCGAGAAGGCGGGTATGGACCCCCCGACGGCGTCCTGCTTGATTGCCTCAGAGTCCGGGTACGGGCCGAAATACCCATAGAATAGGATTGCCGAAGCTTCATGGAGCGCGATCTCCTCTACCGTTATGGTCGGCCACGGGATAATCCAGTCATTTCTGAGCACAAGGACGATTGCGTCGTCGAGGTCGCCCGCTGCGTCAAGCTCAGTTGCCGTCGCAGTCCCAACATCCACGACTGGACCAGTCAGGATCTTGCCATCATTCTCGTTTCCGAAGAAGTACGGCTGATAATCATGCATCCCCCAAACGGAGTAGCTCCCGCCATATGTCGTGACCGGGATGTCTTCCTCCTCGGGCGAGGTCACGGTAAGGGAAGTTCCGTGGTGGTCCCAGCTAGAGGTGGCGAAAGTCTCCATCTCGACCTTGTCCAGCTCCAAATCGGTTAGATAATCGTAGACGTATGTCTGGGCTACGAACTCCTCAGAGGTTCCCGCCACCTTCTCGCCCAGACCAGCGAGGTGCTCTAGATGCGTCCATGCTTCGTCGGCGTCGATTCCGCTCAGGAACTCCACTTCCTCAGGAGTCATCCCGCCAGACGCAGCAGCGCTGTACGCAGATTTGTAGTCCAACCCTCCCAATACGGGAGCGAGGGACATTCCAGCCAGAATCAGGCACAGTGCCAACACAAGCATCTTTCGAATCATTCTCTTCCTCTCCGGCGGGGAGGTCAACGCTGGGTTAACGAATTCCTGCCCTCTTCGTGAAGCTCATCACGGTGCTAAATGCTTTGCCTTCGAAATTCGAGTTACTGGTGCGGAGCGGAAGGAATCAGAGGAGTCTTCCTGAAGCTCGCTCCGGTCGGCATCCTGGAATCCGCTCCTCCTCTACCTGCTAGTGGGGCCCCCCTTGGCCTCAAAAAGGCGGCCGAACCTAACGAGGTTCAAGGACGGAGGGCTCTGCCCCTCAATGCCCCCCGACCTCTTCGAGGAGAATGGCAGCGGCCCGGCAAGCGGGCCTTGCCGTAAAAAGGATTTAACCACGAGGCGCTTGATGTCAGACTGCAAGAAAGAAGGGTTTAGGAGCGGGAGATGCAACAGAAGCCCTCTTGATACTCGCTCCGCGGGGCTTACGCTACGCTCGCAATATCACTGTTACCTGCTCTTGCGTCTCTTGGTGTCTTGTCCATAAATGACGCCATTAAGGTTCGTGGCAGGGCCGAGCACCTTGAGAGCCACGGGTTCGACCCCGCATCCGTCGAGGCTCTCTTCCCATGCATCCGGCAAGATGGCAGCGTGGTCTACTGGACGCAGCAGCTTTGGACCAAGTTGAAGTCCCATGTGGAGACTGCATCGGGAGTTCGGTTCAAGTGGAAGGACTTGAGGCCCACGTTTGCTCATATGGCGAAGGACAAAGGAACCCTGATTGAGGACGTGAGCAAGGCTTTGAGGCATTCGAGCACGGTGACAACGGAGAGGTACTACTCGCGAGTGCGTTCGGAAACCGCGTTCTCCCTCATGCGACAGGCTTGGGAAGCGCCTGTCGCGGAAAAACCCAAAACGCTGATAAGGATTTAGCCAGTAGTGTGAGAGTGGGCCCAACCGGATTCGAACCGGTGATTTTCTGCATGTCAAGCAGATGTCATAGCCACTAGACCATGGGCCCTGATGGAGCCGAGATAAGGCAAGGGGTTCTATAACCCTTTCTGTCGGACCCCCAGCAGCCAGTCGTCGGGATGATGCTTTCTTATCCTATCTCGACAATGGCTGGTCATCATGTCGGGAGGAGCGACGCTCGTCTACGCAGGCGAAGGTGCTTCGCATTCGTGGATTTGGCTGGCGGATTTGCTCGAGGCCAATGGTGTGTTCCGGGCAGGCTTCGTCGACGCCGCAGGACTCGTTCGAGGGCTCGAGGATGCGCCTTCTTTGGTTGCGGTATCCGGTGGCGACGGGTTCGAGATCGCCTCCGCTCTGGCGGAGCGGGGTTTCGCATCGCTCAGGGAGTTCGTTCACGGAGGAGGCAGGTATATCGGCATCTGTGCGGGAGCTTACCTCCCTCTGCCGTCCAGGATAGAACCGATGTCCGGATTCAACATCTCGGAGACGAGGATTATGAACATCCGATCGGAATCCGCGGAAACAGCGGCACCTTCTCCGCGACTGTCAGTCAGATACGGTTCCTGCAGCGTGTTCCACCCTATCAGGGGGGAGGTCGAAATAGGCAACGGGGCCGAGCGGTTCGTCGCCCCCATCTACGGCGGACCGGTGTTCTCGGAACCACAGATTGACCACCCGGTTCTCCGATATCTCTCGTTCACGCATCGGACATCCTTCCAGACAGAACGACACGTTGCAGAACAGGTCATGATCAATCAACCTGCGGTGGTGACATGCGACTACGGGGATGGTCGGTTGGTGCTGGCAGGACCGCATATGGAGCATCCGGGTTATCCCCTAGCGAACGAGTGCTTCCTGCGGCTCGCAGGACTATCGGGCAGACCTCAACCCTGCTGCAGGTCCACCGACGTGACGAGCGAGTTCAAGTCGCTGGATCGGTCGATGGCCGACTTGAAGGTCGCGGTGTCGGGAATGGAACGCGAGTCGTTCATTGTGGGCGCGAAGCAGTGGGACGGGAGCAGAATGCTGGAGCTAGCAGGGGCAATCGAAAGCCGCAAGGAGTCCCTCGACAGCGATTCCGCCCAGGCAGTGTCGGTCCTGCTCGACAGGTCGCGGGAGGATCTGATGTCCACCGGTCCTGAGAAGGTCGACGACTCGGATTCGGCTCCGGCTCTTCTCGTAGAAGCCGCCCGTCTATGTGTCGACCATCACTTCCGCGCCAAGAGGGATGAGTTTATACTTGGCCACCCTCATTAAAGCGGACATGCCTGACGGCAGGTATATGAGCGAGAAGGCGTGGCTGTATGTCCCGTTCTTCGCGTTCGTCGTTCTCGTCTCGGCCGTGATACTCCTTCTGCCGTACGACACGGTATATGTCAGGGACGAGGTGTACCTGTACCTGTTCCTCGTCACGGTGGTCGTGTGCACTGCGGTGTTTCTGCTTGGCACACTCTACAACATGCTCCTGTGGATGCACGGGAAAGGCCTCGTCACTACCCCTGAGCGAAGGCTCCTCCGGCTCAGTGCTAAGGCCTTGCGGCTCCTTTTCAGCAGGGCGTTCGCTAAGGCCATCGCCGTCTTCGTCAGGGATTCGCTCTACATCTCGAAGCTCAGGAAACTGAGCGCGACGAGATGGTTCATGCACGTCATGATTCTCGGCGGGTTCCTCATGATGTTCGCCCTCGACCTGATCGTGACGCTGTCCCTCGATATCCTCAGGTACGGGCCCATGATTGACGAGGGCGGATGGGCCAAGCTGTGGATACGGGACGTCGGCTTCGAAGTCGCCGGCGCGATGATGCTCGTCGGCCTGTCGATCGCTGCCGTACGCAGGTTCGGCTTGAAGCCGAAGATCGTCAGGACGGAGCTGCCGGATGCCGCCTCCATACTCTTCCTGTTCGCGGTCGTCGCTGGCGGCTTCGTGCTGGAGGGGATGGGGATCGCAGGCGCCATTCCCGGACATCAGGAGAATGTCGAGTACTCGTTCCTCGGGTACGCGTTGTCATCGATCATGCCGGCCTCGTCAGGCGACCTGTACGACGAGGCGTGGCTCGTACACGGCGTCATGAGCGCCTTGCTTATCGCATACATACCGTTCAGCAAGTTGTTCCATATGATCGTCACGCCGATCGCCGTCGAGCTCGAGGGGCTCCTCGGCGATAAGGGGGCGGTCCCGTGAAGCGTAGGCTGGACATATCGAGCCTGAATGTCCGCGCGCTCATGTCCTACGACGCATGCATGCGTTGCGGCGAGTGCACCGAGACGTGTCCGACTGGCGGCGAGGCGCAGGATGTCGAAATCGTGACCCCGAGGGGAAAGATACTGTGCCTGCGGGAGTTCATCAGGAGGCAGTACGGGATTAAAGCGCGGCTGTTCGGGCCGAAGACGATAGCCGACGAGGACCTTAGAGAATTGTCGGAGCGCGCGTACGAGTGCACGATATGCGGACAGTGCAAGACAGTCTGCCCCGCAGGGCTCGACACGATCGACATGTGGGAGAACATGAGGGAGTTCCTCGTTGTCAACGGTCTCGGTCCGCTGCCGGCGCACGAGCCTCTCGTGAAGAGCATCGAGAACTACGACAACCCATGGATGCAGCCTCGGACGCAACGCTCGAGATGGTCGAAGAGGCTCGGGAAGGAGGTCACCGTGGGCGACTCCTTGAACCAACCCCACGAGATACTCTACTTCGTCGGATGCACCGCGGCGTACGACCCCAACATACGCGCGATGGCCGAGAACACCGCGCGCGTGCTCGCGCATGCGGGCGCCGATTTCGGCACGCTCGGGAACGATGAGGGTTGCTGCGGGTCCACGATGATGCGGACCGGCCTGTCGGAGGCCGCGGAGGGCATGGTGCTGAAGAACATCGAGCGGTTCGAGCAGGCGTCTCCGTCGGTGGTAGTCACGAGCTGCGCGGGGTGTTACAAGACACTCAGACAGGACTATCCAAGGTACGGCAGACTCCCCGCACCGGTCGTACATATCGCCGAGTTCGTGGGAGGCCTTATCGATTCCGGCAAGGTCTCCCCCGTCGTCCGGGTGGATAAGACTGTGTCGTTCCATGACCCGTGCCATCTCGGGAGGCACGTCGGTCTGTACGACGCACCGAGGAGGATAATCGAGTCCATCCCAGGAGCCCGCCTGGTCGAGATGGAGAGGAGCCGTGAGAACGCTCGGTGCTGCGGGGCCGGTGGCGGCGTCAAGACGGCCTTTCCCAAGCTGGCTGACGACATATCTGGGATGAGGGTGGCTGACGCGGATGAGGTCGGATGTGAAGTCCTCACGACATCGTGCCCGTTCTGCTACCAGAGTCTGAAGTCCGCCATCGCCTCGCGCGGGTCCGAGATGGAGATGGTCGACCTTATGGAGCTGCTCTGGAGGTCGCTTCAGACTCCACGATGATGCTCCGAGACAGGCACGACCTCGCACCCCCTCCTGGCTTTCCGATCCTCAAATGCGGCGAGGCTGAGGGCCAGGAACGGTATGCACAGCAGGAAACACTCCTGCGGGGTGAAGTCGAAGTAGAGGAGCGTCATCAGTATGGATATCGTGACGACTCTGCCGATGTTGAGGAAGAACTCCCTCCCCACGACAGAGTCGTTCTTCGCATCCTCCATCTTATCGGTGAGGATGGCGAACAGGAAGATAGGCAGGACGAAGCATGCTACCTCCAACAGGCCGTTGGTCAGCGCGAACTCCTCCACGGAGGAGGCGTAGGAGACGGCGATGACGCATGGTATCGACGCGAGCGCGCTCACCCGCAGGAAGAACACCCTGTTCTGTATCTTGTCCGAGACCTTGCCGAGTACGATTGCCATCACCCCCGCGCACAACCCGAATAGGGAGAACAGGGCGCCTATGGCGACCTCATCCTGCGTGAACACGTACGTCACGAGTATCAGGCCTACCCAGAACACCCCCTCGTACCCTCCTTCCCCTAGCAACGCCAGCACGTTCCTCTTGCCCAGGGCGTCTATGCGTATCCGCATGACCTGTTTCTTCGGGATGTAGTTCCTGTAGACGAACACCACGCCTATCGTCGAGGCGACAATGCCGATGCCGATGATGAACAGCAGAGAGTAGTTGGCGAAGCCGATTACCAGCCCTCCGAGGAGCGGCGCGACGAAGCCTGCAAGCGGCCATACGAAGAAGAATGCCCCGTATGTCACGCCCCTGTCGTCCTTGTCGGTCATTCTCGCCATGAGCAAGTTGACCGGGGTCCAGAAGAATGAGTAATGGAAGCCGAAGGCGACGCCGACCATTATGCCCAGGAGCCATCCTTCGTGAACGGTGAGGAACAGGGAGTACTCGATGCACAGGCAGGCCAAGCTGAACATGATCGCGTTCCTGGGATCGAGGTGCGGCCGCCAGGACATCCAGAGGTTCGCGAGGGCCGATATGCTGAACCCGAGGACGAGGTATATCGGCCCGTACCACAACGGCACCTCAAGTTCGTTGTACATATAGACGACATTGAACGACGCGGCAAACGTGATGCCGAAGGCGAGCATCGTCTCTATCAGCATCAGTCCGAAGAACGCGCGCCTGTCCATCAGCCACGGGAGAATGGAAGGTTCGTCTTAAACTTTGTTGGAGCGCACAGGCCCCTCACTCGCTCTTCAGGAGTTCCGATATGTCCCGCTTCTTGTGCCCGCCCGGGCCACCCCGCTCCATGCGCGCCTTCTCGATGCACTCCTCGTCGTCGCAGACGAACGTTGCGAACAGGAACCTCGTCGCGGGCTTCCCACAGATATGACACTTCTCTTCCTGTCTCATCCGTCACCCCAACGCAAGACGGGCTATCTAAGTTTCCTGTAGCGCTGCCCAACCTTCTGGGCGACCAGCCTTCGGCCGACTTTGGATTCTGCCAGGGCGCTGTAGAACTCCAGGTCCGCCCCGCACTCCCCGCATATCGCCTGCCTGCCTCCGACTTCGGAGTCGCAGATTGGGCACGACGCAATCGAGGTGAGTCTCGAGCGCGACCTTCTCACGCCCCACACGAGGGGTCTTCGGCTCCGGTCGCCTGATGGCTCGTCGGAGACCATTCTGACGACGAACTCGTGGAGGTTCTCGGGCAGCTCCTGCTCCTCCTTCTCCGCGCTCAGTTCCAGGCCAGATGCGACCCTCTTCAACGATTTGGGGGCGACCCACACGAAGCTGCTGTCGGAGTTGACTCTCGCGAACTGTGCGAGGCGATGCCTGAGCCGGTTGGGCGACCCCGTTCGTGGGAGGCCGTAGATCGCGCAGAGTATCTCGAGGTCGCCCGGGTCGTCGAAGAGTTCGAGGTCCCCCTCGGGGACCAGCTCGACATGGTACCGCTTATAGACCACATAGAAATAGACGGACAGGGCGACGACCACGAACGGCAGTACGAAGAATTCCTCTTCCCCGCGAGCGATCAGGAGCGCTGAGACGGTCGCGAGGGCTGAAACGAAAAGGACAGTGACCGCTTTCCAGACCTCGCCTGCACGCATGATGTCCGATGCTGGAGGTGCGAGACGGTAGAAATACCTGCGGATGTACCTGCTCATTCCCCGATGACCGTCATCGAGAAGTCCACCGAGCGGACCGAGTGCGTCAGCCACCCGAGCGATATGATGTCCGCGTACGAGGCGTACTGCTCGATGTTGTCTGGCCGTATCCCGCCTGAGACCTCGATCATCACCCCGGGCCACCTTCCCTTGATGGCTTTCGCAACGCGGGCGCCGTCTGACGGATCGAGATTGTCCAGCATGATTATGTGCGCACCCTCCTCGGCCGCGATGAGCGCGTCCTCTTCGTTCTCCACCTCGACCTCAATCTTCTTCGTGAAGCTGGCCGCCTTCGCCTTCCTGAGCGCCTCACGGACACCTCCTGCGAGGACGATGTGGTTGTCCTTGATGAGTATCGCGTCGTCGAGTCCGAACCTGTGCGGGTCGCCTCCTCCGAGATAGACCGCACGCTTCTCGAACTCCCTGAACCCGGGGGTGGTCTTCCTGGTCGCGGCCACCTTAACATCCGGGTTCTTGCCCCGGCATGTCGCGAGAAGGTCGGCCGTCAATGTGGCTATGCCGCTCATCCTCATGAGGAAGTTCAGGGCCAGCCGCTCGCCCGTGAGGATGGCCCTTGCAGGTCCTTTTACGACAAGGACGGCGTCTCCCTTCCCGACTCTGGTGCCCTCGGGCACGGGCAAGGTGGCCTCCGCCCCGAGCTCGGCGAAGACCCCCGCCGCTTCCTTCGCACCGGCCAGGACGCACGCCTCCTTCGCATTGACAGTCCCGACCGCCGTGCGGTCGGCTGAAAGCAGGAGCTCCGATGTGATGTCTCCGGAGCCGACGTCCTCGCGCAGGAATTCAGAGTACTTCGTCCTCATGACAAGCATAAACCAGAGGTGTGCGCCACCTCTTCTAGGTTTTCCCCCCACGGCTACAACATGAACTTCTCGCCGTTCTTGGGCAGGAGGACCTCGAACCCGTCCTCCCTGAGGTCTTCCGCCAACGCCTCCCTCTGGTCACCGTGGCAGAGGACGACCTTCTCTGGTGAGCAACCTCTGGCGAATTCAAGGAGCTGGTCGTGGTCAGCATGGGCGGAGAAATCGAACTTCTGTACCTCGCAGTTGACCTTCACGGTCACCCCATCGACGTCTATCATGCCGTCATTGAGCAGCCGTCTACCGTTACTACCCTCCACCTGGTAGCCCGTGAGAAGGATGGCGCTCTTGGGGTCGTCCTTGAGCTGGTCTAGATACCCAAGGACCGGGCCACCGTCCAGCATCCCGCTGGTCGTCACGATAACATCCGACTTGGCCGCCAGGGAGCGTCCCTGCTCGTTCCACACGAGCTTTGCCCTGTTGACCGCCTGTCGCAGCCTCTTTCCGGAGCGCACGTACTCGGGCA
This sequence comes from Thermoplasmata archaeon, assembly GCA_020696395.1. Taxonomy (GTDB): domain Archaea; phylum Thermoplasmatota; class Thermoplasmata; order UBA10834; family UBA10834; genus UBA10834. Next base: position 20,536 of record JAEHCN010000007.1, read on the forward strand.
TCGAAAGGTAGATCTTGCTCACCTTCCTGCCCATGCCGTCCACCCAGAACTCCCGCCTCAGGTCCTTGAGCAGCAGCACCATCTCCTGCGTCCTGCCGACGGCGAAGGCCGGGATGATGACCTTCCCTCCTCTCTCAAGGACTTCGTCCACCTTCTTCAGGAAGGTGTGTTCCGTTTTGGAACGGTCGGTGTGTCTCCGTCCGGAGTAAGTGGACTCCATGATCAGGTTGTCGCACTTGACCGGCTTGGCTCCTTTCACGAGACGGGTATCTACCGTGTGAATGTCGCCAGTCACGAGCGTCGTGGACTTGCCCCTCAATTCGTACATCGTCGCCCCGGGGATGTGTCCGGCCGGATGGGCCTTCAGCTGCAGCTTGCCAGCATTGGCGGTCTCGCCGAAGACGATCTCCCTGAACCTCCTCTCAGCGACCTTCACATCGCCGATGTCGTAATGTTCCGGGTAGCCTTCGGCCCGTCCCACCTTGATGCTGTCCTCCATGAGCAGAAGGGCCACCTCTCGCGAGGTGGGCGTGGCGACGACATCGACGTCGTACCTCGCGGTGAGCCACGGGATCATCCCGCAGTGGTCCAGGTGTGAGTGCGTGAGGAACATCTTATCTATCGGGGGCGAGGCCTTCGGATACTGGGGCGGTGACGTGGCCGTCATGCCGTAGTCGAACAACATCCTGCTGCCGCCGCACTTGAGCAGGATGCCCAATCTGCCGACCTCATGTCCTCCTCCGAGGAATTCTCCTTGTATTTGCATTGGGGGAGCCAACCGGCTCCTGTATAATATGTTTACCCCCCCCTAGCTGCCAACTGGTCCGTCCGCTCTATCGGTCGCCGACCACCTGCACATGGACCTCCCTCGTGCGGGGCTTGTTGTCCAGCTCCATGAACACTATCTGCTGCCAAGTGCCCAGCAGGAGGCGTCCGTCCACCACAGGTACGGTCAGCGATGGACCTATCATCGACGCGCGCACGTGCGAGTGGCCGTTGCCGTCCCCCCAGCGGCGATGGTGCTCGTAGTCATCGCCCTTCGGGTAGAGCCGGTCCATGACGTCGTGGAGGTCCGAGACGAGGCCTGGCTCGTGCTCGACCGTCGTTATGGCCGCCGTCGACCCTGCCACGAATACACAGGCAAGACCCTGCCGTATCTCCGACCCCGAGACGACCTTCTGTACGCCGTCCGTGATGTCGATTATCTCGTCCCTCGCCTCCGTTCTCAGGCGGAGGCTGTCTGTTGCCGTTGTCATCGTAAGAGGCTCCGGTCGTGCATCCAATCGCGCTCAAGAGGCATAAACAATGCCATTCTTCGATGATTGTACTACCATAGCCCCAGGAAGGAATGGTACGTACCATTCCCGCCAGACGTTTGCTGGGAAACCCTATATATTAGTTGTTGCCAATAATCCCCCGCAATGAGCGTGGACAACGCCTATGTCTCGAAAAGGGTCCGAAATAACGACAATCGAAGGGTCTGGCTAACCTCGTCCTTCAGGGTGGAGTTCATCAAGACTGGGATCGAGAAGGCTGGGAGCATAAACCGGCTCGCCCGCGAGCTGGGTTACCGGTCCAGGATCCATCCAGGATGGAGCGTGAGGCAGATTCTAGTCGGCGAGCAGCCGTTTCCGTACGAGCGCCTGCTCAAGATGACGGACTTCGTCGGCTATTCGATGGAGGAAGTGCTCAGGCACAGGACCGAGCCCGCCCGGGTCACGGTCTCGAGCACGAACGAGGCTCTGAGGGAGAACGGGCTCTGGTGCTATCACGTGGCGAGGATGCGACTGCGCTGATTTCCGGCCGCAGCCGTCGGATTGCGGGTTCTCACGGCGTTATGAATGGCCGCTCCGGCGCCATTGGCAATCCGACATAAACCATAAATAGACTCTATCCACTACTATCGAACATGGCTCTAGGTGTGGACGTCGAGATATCACTGGCACTGGCGTTCGTCGTGGTGGGCGTGCTCATGCTATTGGCGGAGCTCGCCTCTCCGGGGGCGTTCATAATAGTCCCTGCCAGCGTACTCATCGTGCTGGGAGGCGTGGGTCTGATCTACCCCGATTGGCTGTTCACGTGGTGGGCGCCACTCGCGGCGGCAGTCATACTCGTCCCCATGACCCTGGTCACGATGAAGCTCTACCAGAATCTCTCGCCTCCAGCGCCGCCGGAGACGATTGTGGCGACTACTCTGGTGGGGCAGAAGGGCGTGGTGGATTCGGATGTCCATCCTGGCAACCTGAAGGGGAAGGTCAGGATAGACCATGACACCTGGAGCGCGACGTCCGTCTCGGATGTCATCCCGGCTGGGAAGAAGGTCTTGGTGACGGCGAGCGAGGGCGTGCACGTGACCGTCGAGGAGATACCTGAGACCACGCCGAAGGCGTGAGCCAGACGACCCCGCGGTCTGAATCAAGGAGGAGGAAATAGGAATGGATACAGGAATGATATTCGCGCTGCTTATGCTCGTGATTATCGTGGTGATCGCAATAATGACGAGCGCGATCAAGATAGTACGGCCCTACGAGCAGGGAATCTACATGAGCCTTGGCCGGTTCATGAAAGTTCTCGACTCCGGCCTGACCATAGTGAGGCCGCTCATAAACGAGGTCGTCAAGCTCGACCTCAGGACGCAGGTGTTGGACGTGCCTCGTCAGGAGGTCATCACCAAGGACAACTCGCCCACGAACGTCGACGCGATAATCTACATCAAGGTGATCGACCCGAAGAAGGCGTTCTTCCAGGTCACGAACTATCGCACGGCGACCATATACCTCGCGCAGACGACGCTCAGGTCGAGGATCGGCGATATGGAGCTCGATGAGGTCCTCTCGAACCGCGACAAGATCAACCTGCACCTGCGGGACGTCCTCGATGAGGCGACCGACAAGTGGGGTGTGAAGGTCGAGGCCGTCGAGATAAGGGAGGTCGACCCGGCCGGCAAGGTCAAGGCCGCCATGGAGGACCAGACTTCGGCCGAGAGGCTCAGGAGGGCTGCGATCCTCAAGGCGGACGGACAGAAGCGCGCCGCGATTTTGAGCGCCGAGGGTGAGAAGCAGTCGAGGATACTGAACGCCGAGGGTATGCGGCAGTCGAAGATACTCGAGGCCGAGGGGCAGAGGGTCGCCATCATACTCGAGGCCCAGGGTGAGGCGCAGAAGCTCAGGGTGCTCGCCGTGGGTGCCGCTCCGCTCGACTCGAAGGCGTTGACCGTGCTCTCCCTCGACACCATGAGAGCCATCGGGGACGGCCAGGCTACGAAGATAATCTTCCCGTTCGAGCTCACGAAGCTCATAGAGGGCGCATCAGAGTACCTCGGCGTCGGAAGGCTCACACCACAGCGCGAAGTGACCGCCGTCGCGGACATCGAGGCTTCGGTCGGGAAGGCCGACGACGTGCTCGGCCCCATACCGAAGCCGGAAGAGCTGAGGAAGGAGATGAAGGCGGTCGAGGATGCCTTGGCGAAGGAGAAGAAGGAGGCGGAGAATATCGCCGAGATCGCCAAGAGGGAAAGAACCGCCTGAGCCTGATCGCATCGGTGCCGGGCCCACCACAAACCCTTTGCGGAAACCCTTTCCCATGTTTCTATTCGAGCGTGCTTCAGCCGGACAGCAGCTCCTGTGCACATGCGACCGCCTCGGCCGCGACCTTATGCTCGTCGGCCCTCGTGAACCTGCCGTCGCGGACGACGAACTTGCCGTCGACCATCGTGTCACGCACGGCTTTCGAAGGGCTCGCGTAGACGAGGTTCGCCACGATGTTATCCGCCGTGGTCGGAGCCATGGCGGGATGCTGGCAGTCGATGATCACGATGTCCGCCCTCTTGCCCGGCTCGATCGAGCCTATCCTCTCATTCGCTCCGAGGCTCCTCGCGGCGTCGATGGTGGCGAGGTCCAGCGCCTTCTGCGCCGGCAGCACGGAGGCGTCCCACCTGCTGGACTTCTGCAGGAGCGCAGCGAACTTCATCTCGAGGAACATGTCGAGAGAGTTGTTCGAGGAGCACCCGTCCGTTCCTAGACACACGGTCGCATCGTTCTCGAACATCTCTGGTAGAGGCGATACCCCCCCCCCTGCAAGCTTCATGTTCGAGGTCGGGCAGTGGACGGCGGAAACGCCGTGCCTGGCGAGGTCCCTCACCTCGTTGAGAGTCAGCCAGACGCAATGTGCCGCCACGTCACCCCCGGACAGGAACCCTATGTGGGCTAGATGCTCCACCGGCCGCCTGCCCCTGCTCTTCTTGTATTCGTACACCTCGTGCCTCGTCTCCGACAGGTGGTAATGACAGAAAGTCCCCTTCGTGCGAGCGAGCTCCCTGGCGGCCATCAGCGTCTCGTCGGAGCATGCGTAGACACCCTGAGGCGCCACCACGGGCGTTATCAGAGGGTGGTTCCCGAACTGTTCGATGAACCGCGCGCAGTTGTCTACCGGTCTGCCCTTTTGGGTCGTCAGCTCCTCGTCTAGCACCGCCCAGCCGAGGTACGCCCGCAGGCCGGCCTTCTCCACGCTCCGTGCGATGATGTCCTCTGAGTAGTACAGGTCCAGGAAGCTCGTAGTCCCTGAGCGGGCCATCTCCGCACAGCCGAGCAGCGCACCAGCCTCGATGTCCTTCGCCTTCCTCCTTGCGTCGACGGCGAATGTCCTCTCGAGGAACGGCCCGAGCCCGAGGTCGTCGGCCATGCCCCTCATGACCGCCATGGCCACATGGGTGTGGCAGTTGATCAGGCCTGGCATGACGACGCATCCGCCCGCGTCGACCTCTTGGTCCACGTCCCCCTTCGCCTCACCCACGTGCGAGATCACGCCGTCGTCGACCAGGACGTCTCCTCTTAAGACCTCCCTGCTCTCGTTCTGCGTGACGATCAGTCCATCCCTTATGACGGTCTTCAGAGCGTATTCCCCCTTGAAGTGGAAGGGTATTAAGGGGGTCACGCATTAAGGTTTGGCAGCTCATGGTTAGGATAACTTTTCTAGGGACGGGCGGAGGCCGCTTCGCGACCATATACCAGGCGAGGGCGACGGGTGGTGTCTATCTGGAGGATGGGAGAAACGTGCATATAGACCCCGGCCCAGGCGCGCTCGTGCGCATGCGGTCCGTCGGCCTGGACCCGATGGAGACGCATGGCATACTCGTCTCCCATTGCCATCCCGACCACTACCTAGACGCTGAGATTCTGGTGGAGGCGATGACCGAGGGCGGTACGAGGAAGCAGGGAGTGCTCGTCGGCAGCAGGAGCGTCATCGAGGGGGATGGTGAGTTCGGCCCCGCGATATCGAAGTATCACCTCGCCAAGCCGAGGACCGTCAAGGTGATGACTCCCTCGACCAAGGTCTCCATCAAACCCCTGGAGATCACGGCGACGCCGTCCGCGCACAGCGACACGAGCTCGGTCGGCTTCAGGATACAGACATCCAAGGGCATCGTCTCATATGTCTCGGACACGCAGCTCGTCGAGCCGGTCATAAAGGCGCACAGACGGTGCAGGCTGCTGGTAGTCTGCATGACCCGTCCCCTGGGGAAGAGGATACCACATCATCTGAGCACCGAGGATGCGGGGTATCTCATCGAGAAGGTCAAGCCGGAGCTGGCGGTCCTCACCCATTTCGGGATGCGGGTCGTGCAGGAGAACCCTGATACCCAAGCGAAGTGGATCGAGGACCGGTCAGGGGTGAGGACCGTGGCAGCGAGGGACTACATGATGCTGGAGATGGATGAAGACGATATCTCGATCACCGACCGGATACGCAACGGCGTGTAGGGCCGATCACCCGGTCAAGCCCTGTCTCACCGGGATCCGTCTTCGCCCGTCGGGTCCGTCTTGTTCAAGACGTCGTACATTCTGCACTCATCACAGGCCTGTATCATGCCGCGAAACATTCGGCAATCCTTTTCAGAACACATGCTTACCCCATCCCGCTGATGACTGTATCGGGGTGGTGCGTAATAAAGAGCGCGCGTGCGGTGGGAAAAACGCTATCTATGCAGCCGGGAATCCCCGAGCATGGATAGCGCATCGCTCGACTCCGCGTCGATGGAGGCGATCAGGAAGCATGTCTCGGGGTCTCGGATGAGCCTCGCGGTCGTCCGCACATCGGAGGCTCCTCAGCAACTCGGACCCGTTTTCGAAGCTGTTTCAAAGACATGTTCTCTCCCCTTAGTGAGGACGCTATTCTCGCCCCTGTCCGATTTCGGATTTGCCGAATTTTATTCGAACGGAAGGATGCTCGTCATGTTGTTTATCGGAGGCGAGGGTACGGAACTCGTAAGCGTCTCGGACACAGATGAGATCACCGTCCGGGACCTCGAGGATTCAGTGGCCTCATCCAACATCCAGTCGTCCATTATTCGGGACGGGTTATGACGATTCCTCGAACCTTTGTCGGCCGCTTCGCCGACAAGTCTGGCATGTAAGCTAGAAACGCTCATATAGCACATGTCGATTCGACAGAGTCGGTGTCTTAGGTCGGTGCTCAACTTTCCTCCTAAGCAAACAACTTTGACAATCCCCACTACATCGGCCTAAAGACACCATCCTTGTTTCTCGCCTGCACTCCCCCGACTCTGCGAAGCTCGCGCCCACACCTTCACTTAGACGGTTTCTCCGATTCTCTGGAAATCGTCCAATTCTCCAACGGGCACCTGATTTAAGAGCCCGGGCAGTCATCACGGGTATGACATGGGAAGTGTGGAGCGGGAGGTGCTGAAGAGGGTCAGGCCGTCTGCTGCCGAGGACCGGAAGGTGCTTAGAGCGGTCGAGGCGCTCGTGCCTCTGGTCGTGGATGCCGCGGCAGCGCTCGACGCGCGCATCGAGCCCATGCTCGTCGGCTCCGTAGCGAAAGGCACCCACCTCAGGGACCCGGACATCGACCTGTTCATGCTGTTCCCGGAGAGCACCCCTGTCCAACAGATGAGGGATCTCGGGTTGGAGATCGGTAAGAGGGTGCTCGGCGGCGAGGAGCATTACGCCCAGCACCCGTACGTCCGCGGTACCTTCAACGGTTTCCAGGTGGACCTAGTCCCCTGCTTCCACATCCGCGACCCGCGCAAGAAGCTGAGCGCGGTGGACAGGACGCCGTTCCACACAGAGTTCGTGAAGGCGCACATGGAGCGCGACCAACACGACCAAGTGAGGTTGCTTAAGCGCTTCATGAAGGGAATAGGCTGCTATGGCGCGGAAGCGAAGGTCCAGGGGTTCTCCGGCTACCTGTGCGAGCTACTCATAATACGCTTCGGCACGTTCGAGCGTGTGCTCAGGGAGGCGTCCGGTTGGACGAAGGGTGTGACGCTCGAGCTGCCGGACCATCCGGGCAAGGAGTTCCCCGAGTCGTTGACGTTCGTCGACCCAGTGGACTGCGGGAGGAACGTGGCGTCAGCCGTCTCCACGGACGCCCTCAGAAGGTTCATATTTGCATCTAGGGCTTACCTGGCCCGCCCAGATGTGAAGTTCTTCTATCCGGAGGAGCGGAAGAAGTGGCAGAGGGCGAGGATCGCGAAGGCCGCAGGGGACCGGCTGGCGAACATGACCGTGGTGTCGTTCGAGCGGCTCGACCTCATCGACGACGTGTTCTACCCCCAGCTGAGAAAATCCCTGGCTTCCGTGACCTCCCTCCTGAAGCGGAACGACTTCGAGGTCGTCGGGACCACGGTGTTCGTCGAAGATGAAGTGGCCCTCCTGGTCGAGCTGTCGTCCATACAGCTGCCGCGTGAACGGGCCCACAGAGGCCCTCCCGTGGGTTCGCCGAACGAGCGTGAGTTCCGCGCGAAGTGGGATCACGCTGGACTCTCCGAGCCGTACAAGGAAGGGGGGAGATGGTACGTGGTCATCGAGCGTAAGCATGTCCGGGCCGACGTCCTCCTGAAGGAGAGGATATCCTCCCTGACGCTCGGCAAGGACGTCAAGAATATCAGTTCATTCAGGGTCGAGTCCGGCGACCAGCTACTGGCCAGAAGGTATGCCGGCGTCCTGACACACTACCTCGACGAGAGAAACCCCTGGGAGCGGTAGCGGCCCGATGTGTCGTCTACGACACGAAAGGTATGCCCGTCACCGGTACGAACGTGATATCGTTGCCGTGGTCGTCCACGGCGTGGATGAAGAATTTCAGCTCCGGCAAGGCAGCGAGGTCCTCCCCGCCTACCACATGATCGAACCTGTTGACGACGTCAGCATCCTCCACCATGTCCGAGTAGATGCCCTCCACGTTTCCGATGCATATCTCCGCGATCGTGAGGACCCCGTTGTCCGTCACGCGGGCGGTGATGTTCACCGTGAAGCTCTCGTTCGCCGCGATAAGGCTGTTCAGCTCCCCGCCGTGGCGTGGGACCCATCCGTAACTTCCCTGGCTGGGGATGTACTTGTAGTCGATCGCTGTGATGTTGCCGGTGCTCTCGTTGGTCACCCAGACCGCGACGTTCTCGACCTTGGGGTTGGCGTGGTCCGATATGGGGAAGTTGAATGTCAGTATCCACACGGCGAGGAATGTCAGGAAAAACCAAGCCACATTCCCGGCCCAGTTCTTCTTCTGGAAGTCCTCCGTTCTGATCTTCAGGAACGGATAGAAATACTTGAGCGAGTAGAGGCCAGCGAAGACGAGGAGGAAGGACAGGCCTATGAGGTTGTTCGAGATGTGGGCGAGTGTCGTCGCGATGACCCCGAAGAGAGCCCCGTAGCCGACGGTGATCAGCACGGTCTTGGTGTCTCTCAGCTCCTTCTCAATGAACTCCTTCTCGTCGAACTCGGGAGGCCTGAACTCGTACTCCTCCTCCTTCTTCGCCTTGTCCTTCTTCCGCTTCTTGGCCATACCACCCCTCGAAGAGCAAACTCTATTTAATACCTTTTGGTGCCAGCCAGCACCTGTCATGACGGTCGCTCGGGATGATACCGGGGCGTGTGGCGCGGGGTTGTCCGCCCACTTTCGCGTACCTCCAATCAATACGCTTATATTCCGCGCGGCTGGTCTTGGAGGTTGCAGGTGTAGAATGTCAACGTCCGAAGAGGAGGTATCTAGGCTCCCTGGTGTAGGCCCCGCGATCCTAGAGAAGCTGAAGGAGGCCGGATACAACGACATCATGATGATTGCGGTAGATTCACCTAGGAACCTTGCCGAACTGACCGAGATAGGGGACGCCACCGCTGTGAAGATAATAGCCGCCGCCAAGAAGTTCGCGGATGTCGGCGGCTTCGAGACGGGCGATACGCTCCTCGAACGGCGGAAGAGCATCGCGAAACTTCCTTCCGGCTCGAAGTCGTTGGACGACCTGATGGGCGGTGGGTTCGAGTCTCGTGCCATCACCGAGTTCTTCGGCGAGTTCGGCTCGGGGAAGTGCGTCTCGCCGCACACCGAGGTGCTCTACCTGGCTGATGGCGAGCCACGGGTCGAGGAGATATCTCGGATGTACCAGCGGCTGGGGCGGGGGATGGCGGTGCCATTCGATTCGGGCCATGTCGTCCCTCTCAGCGACGTCGAGGTCCCTAGCCTCTCCGGTGGTAAGCTGGAGCGCACCTCCGCCGCCGCGATATACCGCGAACGCGTCAGACTCATGTTCGAGGTCTCGACGGTCGGAGGTAGGAACCTCGAGCTTACGGGGCCGCACAAGCTCCTGGTGATGCGCGGGTCGGATATATCCTGGATGCCGACATGGGATGTCCGTTCCGGAGACCTCATCGCCGTGCCGGCCTCATCGACTTCGTATGACGATGCCCGTGGAGGACTGAACGATGATTCCCTCTCATGGGACGAGGTGTCGTCCGTCCTCCCGTTCACACATGACGATTTCGTCTACGACCTGGTCGTGCCAGACACCCATTCGTTCGTCGGGGGCAACCTGCCGACGGTGCTACACAACACGCAGATATGCCATCAGCTGGCGGTCAACTGCGCGAAGCCAGTGGACGATGGGGGGCTGGACGCGCACACCATAATGATCGACACTGAGCAGACCTTCAGGCCCGAGAGGATAATCCAGATGGCGGAAGCGGCCGACATGGACCCTGACGATGTTCTGAAGAAGATCCACGTGGCCCGCGCGTACAACAGCCACCACCAGATGCTGCTCCTGGATAAGGCGTTCGAAGAGGCGAGGGAGACGCCTGCTAGACTGCTGATAGTCGATTCTCTTACGGCCCATTTCCGGGCCGAGTACATCGGAAGAGGGGCCCTTGCCGAGAGGCAGCAGATGCTGAACAAGCACATGCACGCCCTCCTGCGTTTCGGCGACGTTCACAACGCCGTGATAGCCGTGACCAACCAAGTCTCGGCGAAGCCAGACGCTTTCTTCGGTGACCCCACCCGACCCATAGGAGGGCACATTGTGGGTCACACGGCCACATTCAGGATATACCTCAGGAAGAGCAAGGGGGGCAAGCGTATCGCCAGGCTCATCGACTCGCCGAACCTGCCGGAGGCCGAGGCCGTGTTCCAGGTGTCCGAGGCGGGCATCGGCGACTGAGGCGAAGCCTTTATTCAGATCGTAGCATCTCGTCGATCCGTGAGACTGCTCCTTGAGCTCTCGATGGAGTGCGAGTCGCTCGCACGGTCGGAGGCCCTTTCCACGGCGGAGACTCTGGGTGGCGCTGCATCGGTAGTATCCGAGGAGCCCGGGGTGGTCGTCATCGAGACCGGGGCGGACCCTGTAGCCCTCTCCGAGCGCCTGGCATTATGTCACTGCGTCTCGGAACATCTCTTCTCATGTGCGCCGGACGGACTGGCGGATACTGTCAGGGACATCGACGTTCCTGGTCCTGTTCGCGTACATTCCACGAGGGTCGGCACTTCCTTCCCAGAGGTCGACCTGGAGCGCACCAATGCTGCAGTTGGCGAGCTGGTCCGTGATCGCCTTGGCGTCGACATCCATTCTCCTCGGTCGGAGGTCCGCGTAGTCCTTTCCGAGCAGGCGGACGTGGGTAGATGCATTGGACGGATAGACCGGTCGTCATTCGAGGGGAGGAAGGTTCGTAATCTGCCGTTCAACCATCCGATTTCAATCCATCCCAAGTTTGCGCGGGCTTTGGTGAACCTCACGATGACGCGACAAGGCGGTCGTCTATTGGACCCGTTCTGCGGGACGGGCGCAATAGTCATGGAGGCGTCGCTAGCGGGTTGCGACGCGATAGGGTCGGACATATCGCAGAAGATGATCGAAGGCGCTAGGATGAACCTGCAGTCGTTGGATATCGACGCCGAGCTGCTGAGGTGCGATATCGGCGAGATATCGAGGGCCGTGGGGAACGTCTCGGGCGTCGCGACCGACCCGCCCTATGGCAGGTCAACGAGCACCGACGGAGAGCCGCTGCCGGAGTTGTTCTCCCGGGCGCTCGGTGCTTGTGCTGACGTGCTGGACAGCGGCTCTAGGATGGCGATGGCAGCGCACGATCCCAAGCTCCTCGAAGGGAGCGGCGATTTCGAGATAGTCGAGGTCCATCCTATGTGGGTTCACAGATCTCTGACGCGCCATTTCTGCGTTCTGAGAAGAGTCTGATTCACTCTATGATTATGGTGATATCGCTGGTCGCTAGTTCGATCTCGTGATAGGTGGCCACAATGTGCAAAATCGTCTCTCCAGGCACAGCCTCCAAGGAAACGAATATCAACACTTCGAAGGATGAATTGCTTTGTGCCGGAACGGTCAGGTTCAGTGTCCCTGTCGAGTCGACATCGGGCGAATCTTCGTAGAGGGCCACACCCACCATCGAGGGAGGGTTCAGGGCCGTCATGATGATCTCGACGGTTCCGTTCTCCGTGTTGTTGACCTGGATGCTAGTCGTCACTTCCTCGCCTGCTGAGACGGACAATGTGTTCTCGGAAAGCCAGAATTCGAGTGCTGGACCTTCCACGGTCACGTTGAACTGGACGGCTCCCTCGAAGTAGACCTCCCCTTGCGGGGACATGGCATATCCCATGATGGTGATTGTCTGGTTTCCCGGCGCGGCCGTCTCAGAGGGGGTGATGCTCGCGTTGAAGCTCATGCTCTCGGAGACGTTGAGCTGGTACGAGATTGCGCTGGAGTAGTCTGATAAGTTCGCACTGGACGGTTTGAGCAGGACGTCCCAATCTGCCGGGGGGTCCGTGAACTCGATGGTCAAGCTGCTCTTCACATTCCCGAGGTTCTCAACGTGGAAGGATAGCATGGCTGTTTCCCCAGGGGATAGTGCCCCTTCGATGCCGTCGCCGAGTGTCATCTCGAAAGAATGGTCGATCTCCGTTATCCACAT
>JAEHCN010000062.1 GCA_020696395.1 Thermoplasmata archaeon
ACGGCAACAACTGCAATCACGATTATTGCGATCGTTGAATTCTTGAGTCCCTTCGATTCCGGCTGTATGCTCTGACCTACTCGTTCACCGGTACCGGATGGCTTATCGATAGTCCCCTGCATATCAAGTCCCCCTAAGCTCTGGGTTTGGGAACCCTCAGCATCACTAATAAGTGTATCGTATTTGGTCCCGTCATCCCTTCCGCTTGGACCAGTGACCCCACCTGGCGTTCATCTGTGCCAAAAGACCTTTATCTGCGAATCGGGTTCGCATCCGGAACGAGCCATGGGATATGCAGCCAAACCGCAACCGAATGGGCCTGAGCGACTCACGATTGCAGAACGGATGATCCGCCGCATTCCTCTTCCATACCTTGGAGGGTGCGTCCTCCTGGCCTTGATCTTCTCCACTCCCGGCGACATTCTTGCGCTATATCTAAGCACGTGGAACCTAGACCTTGCGCTGTCGCGCCTTCCTGACGCGGATGGGTGGTTCGTTGCCGGCCGTGTCGTGCTCGACATTCTGGTGATTTTCGTCGCCCTCTGGGCGGTGAGGGACATGCGAATGCAGGTCGTCAAAGCGAAGCAGAGGCTTGTACCGCTCTTTCATGAGGGCGAGGCAGCCTACTACAGAATCTTCAGACGCATATCTGACTGCAGGCCCCCTCTGATTCTTGCAGCGGGGATGATAGTCTCGATGTTGGCATTCGCAGGAAGACGAGACGTCTACTTCACCGAACACTTCTTTGTAAATGCATTCGAATTCGCGCTTCTCATCATAATCCTACCTATTCTGGGAACTCTGATTTGGGTCTACCTGAGTTCAAACTACGGCATCTACAGGATCGGCAGGAGACGGATTCAGTTGAAGTCGTATTATGACGACAGAATGCTCGGGCTACGTCCGCTCGGTTCCCTTTCTCTGTCGTTGGCTCGCCCTTACTTCTTGGTGATGACGATCGCGGCTCTCTGGATCTCGTTCACCACTCCTGCGGATAACGAGCCTCCACAGATTTTCATCCTAGTCGGAGGGTTGTCAGTGCTGGGAATCGTCATGTTCTTCCTGCCCCTATACAGCGTGCACGAAGTCCTGATGCGAGAACGACAAGAGCGACGGACTTCGGTGCAGAGCCGTCTTCTCCGGTTCGTTGCCAGACACCAGGATTCGGACGCGGGAGCCACCGTGGAGACTCTTCAAGGATTGTCGAACCAGGTTGCAGAGATGAGAGATGTCTTGGCGCTTCATGTCGCAGAGCGGAAGATAGACGAATTGCCTACCTGGCCGTTTGACACGCACACATTGAGCCGGTTTGCGACATCGGCTTTGACAGTGACCGCAATTCTGGCGTCACGTGTGGTATTGACACATCTGGGAATGTGATTAGGCTTCCTGCAGATTTGAAGATCATAGCTTCTGGGTCTTGGCTATCATCATATTCGGAGTCGATATCCGGGCCCGAATCTGAATGATCACCTCGATAGCTTTCGCTCCTCGTCCACGGCTTTGGCGATGTCTTGGTATGCGTGGTCATCTGGCGGGATGGTCAGCAGCGATTCGCTCTCGACGATGCCAGAGCGTATCTTCGCCGAGTTCCTTACGGAGTATACGGCGTCGAAACCCTCAGGACCCCGAATATCCCCTGCACCTGGTCCGAGCATGTTCCTCACGAGTGCCATCCTGCCTATCTCCAGGTTCATCTCACGAGCGAGCGATGCGATTCGTGTAGCGGATTCTAGGGCTGCTTTCGATGCATCGGATACGACGAAAAGGACATCCGATGTCCTCGTGGTCCTCCTGCTCAGGTGCTCCATTCCCGCTTCGTTGTCTATGACAATGAACTTATACTTCTCGGACAGAGAGTCGACGAAGGTCCGCAGGATGTTGTTCACGTAGCAGTAGCACCCCGGACCTTCCTGCCGCCCCATGGTGAGGATGTCGAAACCGTCGCCTTCCGTCAGCGCCAGTCGTATCTGATAGTCCACATGCTCCTGCTTCGACACGCCAGCAGGTAGTTTGTCGCCGTCCGCCAGCAGCTCTTCACGTATCTCACCTATCGTTTTGCCAGGGGCGATGCCAAGCTTAGCGTGCAGATTGGCGTTGGGATCGGCGTCGACTGCTAGGACTACCTCGTTCACAGCACGGTGCAGATGCCTTATCGACAGCGCTGAGAAGGTCGTCTTTCCCACGCCTCCCTTCCCCGCGACGGCAATGGTGAACGGGCTCATACCGTTCCCTCTGGCAGCTTCCTCTCCCTGAAGCTCGGGAACTTCTCGAGGTCTGTGTGCGGTATGAAGAGCGAGGACGAAAACTCGTCGTAGAAGTCGTCGTCCACGCTCAGCTCTATGTATGTCATCTCCTCGAATATCTCTACCAAGTCATTCCTCATTTCACTGGACAGCAGTGCGAGTCTAGCGCCCTCCAGGGCGCCGTTTCCTATGAATCTGTACTTCTCCCTCGGTATGTCAGGGAACATGCCTATGGAGACCGCTCGGTCGATGTCGAGATGGTTCCCGAATCCTCCGGCTATCACGAGGCTATCGAGGTCGTCCAGCTCCTTGCCCATCTTCTTCAGGAGGACGGTCGCCGCGCCGAAGATCGCCGCCTTCGTCCTGAGTATGTTCTGGAGGTCCGCGTCGGTCACGACCAGGTCGGCGGTCGCTCCCTTTCCGAGCCTGTCCTTATGTTCGACGACGAACTCCAGCCCCTCATCCGTCCGTTTCACGCGGTCCGTCGGAAGGGCCTGTATCCTGGCCTTGCGGTCGATCACCCCGTGCTCGTACATCTCGGCGACGAGGTCTATCAGGCCCGAGCCGCAGATCCCGTTCGGCGACTCGTCACCTATGACATGATACGAAGTGGTGAGATCTTCGTTGACCCTTATGCGGTCGATCGCGCCGTGCATGGCCCTCATGCCGCACGAGACCTCCCCTCCCTCGAAGGCCGGCCCTGCGGAGCAGGCACACGAGACGAGCCATTCGTCGCATCCGAGCACGATCTCCCCATTGGTGCCAACGTCTATCAGCATCGTGACGTCGTTGCTCCTGTGCATGCCGCTAGCGAGCACGTCCGCGACGACATCCCCCCCGAGGTATCCCGCCCGCGACGGGAACAGGAGCACCTCGCTCGACGGGTGGATGTCCATCTTGAGGTCGTAGCCGCTGCGCGGAGGCATGTGATGCGCGACCGGGACATACGGCTCGAGCCGTATGAAGCGCGTATCCAAGCCGACGAAGAAGTGCGTCATGATCGTGTTCCCCGCAATCGACGCCCCGGCCAGGTCGTGCGTTGTGAGCGGTTCCTCCCTGCCCCTCGACACATCGTCGAGCAGCCTTTCGATTACCGAGTTGACGGTCTCGCGTGCGAGGTCGGTCAGTTCTTCGAACCCCTCCTCCTCGCCGTACATCATGCGCGCGATGACGTCCTCACCCTTCGATATCTGCCTGTTGTACTCGGAGGCGCTTGCCAGAACATCCCCCGTCAGCAGGTCGATGAGCTGCCCGACCACCGTCGTGGTGCCGATGTCGACCGCCAGCCCGAGGAGAGACCCACATTGGTCGCCCGGCTCGAGGCGTGTTATCTCCCCTCTCCCCTCAAGGTCGGCGACGGTGGCCGTGACCGTCCAGTCTCCTTTGCGTAGGACGTGTGGCATGTTGCGGAGGGTGACGATAGGCATCTTCAGGTCCCTGTCGCCCAGCGTCCTCTGTATCCTCTCGAAATCCGCGGTGTTGTCGTGCAGGGTCGCCCTCGGCAGCTCCAGCAGCACCTTCTTCAACCACGGTGACAGCCTCGCCACGGGCGCCTCAGGGGTCCTCGTCAATATCTGATGCTTCCTTATCCTGGAGCGCGGGAGAACTTCCACCTCGAGGTCGCCGGTGACCGTCGCATCGCAGGCAAGGACTATCCCGGACCTCCTCTCTTCAGAGGTGAGGGTGCTAGTGTCTCCAGGGTCGAAGGATCCCTCGGGCCGGACCTTGCACCGTCCACACTTGCCGGTGCCTCCGCACACGGCGTCTATGGCTATCCCAGCGGAGCGGCACGCTTCGAGAACAGTGGCGCCCCTAACCACATCTGTGGCGACGCCGTCAGGTGAGAAACTCACCGTACAGTAGGTCCCCTTTTCCTCACCAGACATCTGAGACCAGCCCCACGCAATCGATTAACATGCGTATTAACTGTTGTGCTCCCTCCCCGGAAGATGGCAAGGGCCGAATGATTGATATTCGAATAACGGTCTACCGCTCTGAAGCGCCGATATCGGCGGGGGTTAAGAGATGATAGTTGTCGGCGAGAGAATCAACGGACAATTCCCTCAGGTTGCCAAGGCCATAGATGCCCGCGATGCGAAGTACATACAGGACCTCGCGGCCGAACAGATCACCGGCGGAGCCAACGTGCTCGATGTGAACACCGGCCCTGGCAGGGACGACGCTCAGGAGGCGATCGCGTGGCTGGTGAAGACGATCCAGGATGTGTCAGATGTCAAGCTGTGCATCGACTCCCCGGGCCTGAAGACGCAGACCGCGGGCCTGGCGGCGTGCAACCGCGAGCCGATGATGAACTCCACCACGGCCGAGCAGAAGCGCATGGAGAAGTTCTTCCCGCTGGCCAAGGAACACAACGCGGAGATAGTCTGCCTCACGATAGACGAGAAGGGCATCCCGAATTCGACCGAAGGGAGGACCGAGCTGGCCATGCTGTTGCTCGCGACCGCCATGGACCAGGGCATCTCGCCCGAGAAGGTCTTCCTGGACCCTGTGGTACTGCCGATATCGGCCGCACAGGACCAGTGCCCAGGCGTGTGCGATGCCGTCACGGCGTTCCGGACGCTGAACACCCCGCCCCCGAAAACCATCGTGGGGCTGAGCAACGTGTCCAGCGGTGCTGAGGAGCGGTCACTGCTCAACAGGATATACCTGGCGATGCTTCTCGGGAGAGGCCTGGATGCCGCGATAGTCGATCCGAACGATGCCGAGCTCATGAAAGTGGTCAAGGCGTCAGAGGTGTTGCTCAATCAGAAGCTCTACGCGCCTTCGTTCCTGAGAGCATGACCGACCGGCTGCCGAGCGGCAGGAAGCACGTGCACGAGGACGCCCTCGAGAAAGCCTGGAAGGACATATCTGAGTTCGACCTCGGGGTGATATCATCCGAGCTCGGGCCTGGTGCCGTTCGCGAGGGGCGGGCGGTGTCGGTCAGGATGCTGGATGAGACCTGCGTGGTCGACGTCGCATCACGCACTGTCCTTTACGGATCCCCCGAAGGCCGCGAGGTGCCGCCGTATCTGCAGGTACTAATCATCCACTACCTGCTGGGCATATCGGCCGCGCCTCTGACGAACCGATTCGTCTCCTTCAGGGAGCTGGACGGAGGGGCGATGTACTATCCGGCCTTCAAGGCGAGGGCGATCGACCCGCTGGTTAAGGCATTCGGACACAAGCCGGAGCTTCTCAAGAGGGTGGCGGATTCGTTGGGGGCGGAGCCACTCGGTATTGGGCACGGGTCCTTCAGGCTGCAGTTCTTCGAGAAGGTACCCGTGGCCGTGGTGCTTTGGCTGGGCGACCTCGAGGTGTCCGCCTCCGCGAGCATCCTGTTCGATGCGAGCGCCAACAAGATACTCCCTACAGAGGACCTCACCGTCGTTGGGGGTGTGGCCTCGAGGACGCTCATCAAGAGGTCCAGCCAGTGAACCCCGGGCAGGCATGTGACGCTGGGAAGGGGTTTACCGCAGGGCTGGATATCGTGTCACTCCGTGCTCGGTGGTTCAGGCTCTTCAGGGGCGCCGTCCGCACCCCGCATCTGTTTCCTGAGACCGGTATACATGGCCAGCATGGCAACGAAGAGGACAACGGCGATTGCGGCGGCCACTCCGAACACCAGGGACGATGTGGGCATGCCATCGATGTCGCTCTCTGCCTGGTCCAGCTCATCCTCGGTCGCGTCGAGTCTATCTGTCGCGTCGTCTAGCAGGTCCTGAGTGGAGTTGAGCTGTTCAAGCAGGGCGGCGTTCTCATCCTGCAGAAGGGCGATCTCTTCCTCGAGAGCGGTGAGGTTCGTTTCCGGCACCTCGTAAGTCACCACGACTGTTGCGGTCGCGGAATTATCCGCCGAGTCGAACGCTGTGACGACGATGTCGTTTGTGCCTTCTATGAGAGCCACGACGGCGGCGAACTCTCCCGTCACGTCGTCGACGAGAGCGAGCAGGCCGTTGACGTACAGCGCTGCCCCGGGGTCAGTCTCGCCAGCGACAGTCACGGACGGTACGGTCACTGTGGCGCCGGTGAGGGGCGATGTCACAACGAGGGTTGGCGGCGTGCTGTCACCGACCACGAATCGGTTTGCGAACATGCTCGTGAAATCGTAGTCGATCTGCCCCCATGCCGCGATGGCGTTGCCCCCGTCGTCGACGCAGATCGCCGCTGAGGTGCATGACCCGCCTGAGGTTTCCACTCGGACGGCCGGTTCCCAGCCGATGCCTGGGACATACCTGGCGGACCAGACGTCGTCGCTTATCGAATCGTATTGATTCCATACGGCGAAGGCGGCGCCGTCGGCGTTGACGGCGACGCGGAGGTCGACAGCGTTCATCGTGTCGTTGGATTCTAGCAACACTGGATCTCCCCATCCTGTACCCACAACGTATCGATTCGCCCAGGCGTTGGCTCGGCTGCCTTCCCATTGGCGCCATACGACGATCGCGTTGCCTGCGCGGTCTGTTTCTATCACTGGCCATTCGGCGTTTCCTCCGTCCTCTTCGACCAGAACGGGTGTTCCCCAGCCTGTGCCGACAACGTACCGGTTCGCCCAGGCGTTGTAAACGGCCCCGTCCCACTGGTGCCACGCCGCCATCGCGTTCCCTGAGGCGTCCATCGCGACAGATGGACCCATCACTGCGCCAGAGTCATCGGTCTCTACGAGCTGCGCGGTTACCCAGCCAAATTCGACGGTGTATCTGTTGGCCCAGACGTTGTTGCGCACGCCGTCATTATGGGCCCAGACGGCAGTGTATGTTCCCGAGCCATCCCCTGCCAAGTCGGGCATGTTGGCGTCGCCGGACGCCTCGGACTCTATCACTACGTGGGTACCCCAGCCAACTCCCTCCGTGTACCTGTTCGCGAATACCGATTGGCCTGTTCCGTCACCCTGTATCCAGACCGCAATCGCATTGCCATCCTGGTCGGCGGCGATGACCGGGTCGAAGGCGTTGAAAGCGTCGTCGGTCTCTATGAGCTCCGGGACTTCCCATCCTTCGCCCAGCACATACCTGGAGGCCCAGATGCTCTGGCGCGCCCCCTCGAGCTGCCACCAGACGGCGAACGCATTCCCTGCTCCGTCAGTCGCCACTTTTGGGGCCCCGGTGTTTCCCCATCCCAAGTCGATTATCTCTGCGTTGAGCCATCCATAGCCCGCGACGTACCTGTTCGCCATCACGCTGTTGCCAGAGCCGTACCAATGGTTCCAGACAGCGAACGCGTTCCCATCGCCATCGACTGCTATCTCCGGAGAGTTGCCGCCTCCTTCGTGATAATTCTCGATCAGGACTGGGATGCCCCACCCGGATTCAGTGCTCGCGCCCACCATGTCCGACGGCAGCGCGAGCCCGCAGAACGATAGACCACACAGTAATACGACCAATATCCTCTTGGACAAGATTTTCACCACGACCAGTATGTGGATGATGCGATAAGTCTCTTGTCGCCAGTTCCTAGACCCTCAAGGGCTGGACCGGAGTGGTCTCATAGGGCCTCAGATGAGCATTGGTCGACGGTCGTTTGGCTCGCAACGAAACCTCTGAGTCAGTATGCCCGGAAGGCTGCGCAAAAGACTAATAGGCGGCTCAGGCATGCGCAACAAGCGCCTCGAGGTCCGAGGCGGGGGGGTTGGAAGAGTTGATTGGTGGTAGGGAGGCCCGCAGGTCTCTCGGGATATTCCTGGTGGCGGTCTGCTTCACGATGCTCGCGTTCGCTCCGCTACAGTCCGCGGGGAATGCTGGTGAAGGACAGAAGTTCGCATTGCTGGTCGGGGTTTCGGATTACGATCCGGTCTGCACCTACGGGGATCTGACATATTCCCACAAGGACGCTCTCGACATGTTCGATTTGCTCGTGGACGAGCAGGGATGGAACCCATCGAACATCGTTGTCCTGTTGAACGAGTCTGCCACCGCGGAGAACATCCTGAGCGGCATATCCTGGTTGCAGGGTGAGTGCTCGAATCCCCGCAGCACGGTCCTCATCTTCTTCTCGGGCCATGGCAGCTTCTTCTGCAACAGAGCGGCGGTGCCCGATCGTGATGAACCGGTCGACGAGTGCATCATGCCGCACGACGGCAATCCACAGACGTCTGAGAACATCATATTCGATGACACGTTGGGATACCTACTCGACGGCTTCAGATCTG
Source organism: Thermoplasmata archaeon (assembly GCA_020696395.1). Taxonomy (GTDB): domain Archaea; phylum Thermoplasmatota; class Thermoplasmata; order UBA10834; family UBA10834; genus UBA10834. Next base: position 8,395 of record JAEHCN010000062.1, read on the forward strand.
CTAGGGTCATACTCATGCTCGACTCCTGCTACTCCGGTGGATTCATCAAGGAGACGGGGTCCGAAGGAAGGCTGGTCCTCACCTCATGCGGCGAGAGGGAGATGTGCTGGGAGGGCGTGGAGACCGGCAAGGTCCAGGTAGAGAACGGCCTCTACACGTACTGCCTCCTCGAGGCGTTCGGAGGAGCGGGTGACATGGACGGCGACGGCAGTGTGTCCGTCGAGGAAGCCGGCAGCTACGCCATGGACCGTGTCAGGGATTTCACCCCTGACGTGCAGCCAGAGATGTTCGACGGCGTGGAAGGAGACACCTACATCTGAGAACGATGGACTGAGCGGACCCGGACGGGCTCACTGTGTGAATGTCTCTCCCTTCTCGTGCTTCTCCCTGAGATGCTTAAGGATGATGTCTCTGTCTCTCCTCAGGTGAGACTCGTACCAGACTCTGATCGTGTCCGCGAGGACCTCATGGTACTTCTTCAGGTCGAACTTGGCGACCGGCACGTCGAGCAGCACATGTTGGCTGAATATCCTCTTCCAGCCGGCGTACTTGTAGTAATGCTCCCCTTCGCAGTACTCGAACACCATCCTGAGATGGACCGTCGTTTCGACGCTGTAGTACCACGCCTTCACCGAGTCGCCGACGCGCCCCTGTGTGCGGTCTGTGAGAGAGATGTTGTCGACGCCCAGGAAATCGAAGTCGGGCTTGAAGCTCCACTCCTCCGGATATACCACGAACTGAGCGAACGTGGAGTTCTCGGGGACGAGGCTGAAGTGCACGTTGATCTTGTTGAACCTGGTCCATATCCTGAAGAAGTCCTCAAGCATGTTCCTGTTTATAGTGGCCCGTTGTGTGTTCTGTTCGACGGCGTTGTCCGTGATCTCGAGCATCTTCTTCTCGAGTTCTTCATCGAGCACAGCGAACCAATCAGCATCCTTGCCTTCGGCCTTGGCCATTGCACATCCCAGAACTGGTGATGATGTTACATGCATATAAGCATTTGGCATTTATTCGATGGCTCTTTTATTTTTCTGGCTACGCTATGAATCCCTTCCTTCCGAGCACCCCGGACCGGAGGAGTTCTACAACAATGTAGAAGTAAACGGAGACACCTGCCGTAGCACCCATGACCGACATTTGGACCCAGCTTACGGACTTCCTGACGACCAACCAGGCCGACCCGTTCACTTATCTCATCGTATTCTACCTGTTCTGCGTCGCGGCGGCGATAATTCTGCCCATCCCAGTGGAGGTCGCTCTGGTGGTCAATCCTGGTATTCACATCGCCGTCAAGGCGGGTGTCCTCGGCCTCGGCAAGGGCACGGGCGCAATCGCCGTGTTCTTCCTCGGGAGGAAGATCGATGAGACGGTGGGGCAGTACGCGAGGAGATGGCGCTGGTACAACTGGCTCCTGGTCAAGAGCGAGAAGCTGGTGCGGAAATACGGCTACGTGGCGATGTACGCCATCATGTCCATTCCTGGTATGGTCGACACCATCCCGCTCTACATATTCTCCATACTCAATAAGGAGGGCAAGCTGATGACACTGTGGGGCTTCGTCACGGTTAACATCCTCGCAGGCGTGACGCGCGCGCTCACGATCTACGCCCTCTTCACATGGCTCGGTTGGAGGATCTTCTGACAGCCAGCGAAGCCATTGCCGTCTCTGAGAACATCCCAGAAAGCCTTAAAGAGGCCGAATGACATAGATTGAGCCGTTCCGAGGGTATGGCCGATGGAGGTTAAGTCCCCTGAGGCGGGGTTTACGATCGATCGCAACATGATTCTCGTGACGACCCTGAACCAGGTTCTCGTAAGGAAGCATGGCGCGCGAGCCATATCCATGAAGTTCCTGGCGGACTCGCACCGCATGGACTC
>JAEHCN010000119.1 GCA_020696395.1 Thermoplasmata archaeon
GCCACCCTTCTTGTCGTCGAGGACGACGAGGACGTGGAGCGCACTAAGGCCAAAAGCGACAGGTTTCTTCTCCGACGCCTTCAGCTGTGCCCCCTCGGGCAAAGCTTTGGTTATGCTGTCCAGCAGCTCGTCGAGATTGACCTCCAGGCCATCGGGTAGGACTCGGTATTGTAGTGCGACTTCTCCCATGTAATCACCTCATGGGCCCGTGAATCCACATTCAGTACATGTGTATTTCACGCTCTGGTCTCTGCATTTCGTGCATCTTCCGATCATGCCTCTGCCACAGTCTGGGCACGGGAATGTGGTCTCCGAACTCTGTACGAGTCGGATTCCGCAAGAGGAACAAGCTTTCTCCTGGCCAGTCAAACCGTTCTACCTCGGAGTTGAGGAATATGCTATCCGTATATAACACCTGCTGATATTCCGCACGGCATGGAACAGTGCTTCGAACACATTGCGAGGCGTTCCGCTGAAGATGCGAGCGACCAGAGACCTACGGTACTCGAACCACAGTTCTCACAATATGGTTGGAGCAGGGTGCCAGCCTGCAGGGCACCGACACAATCCCAGGACAGCGTCAAACGCATCCATTACGTGATTCCGCATACGGAAAGTACTAAACTCTTTCCGAGCATCCGTTTTTATCACTCACCAATAATTTTACTGAGCATTATTTTTCTCCGATATTCGGAAGAAATCCCTATTCGGGCGTGAGGGCCGGGCAAGTATTAAATATCAAAATAGACTACACGCCCTGCTGAAGCAGCCTCGGGTATCCGCGCCGCCTACGGGCCCGTAGCTCAGCTAGGTAGGAATCTCATGCATTCTCTGTGTATAAGACTCCCTAGAAAGAGCATCTGCCTTTTAAGCAGGTGGCCCGGGGTTCGAATGACTATGTCTCACAGACTAGTCTCGGAAATCCCCGCGGGCCCGCTTGGCGGCGCGCCGAGAGTTCCCAAGGTGGGATCAGATATGAACGCTTTTGATGAGTCCGGTCCCGCGCTTGTGGGGTGATTTCGAAATGGCTGAGGAATTTAACGTTCTGGAGCATGAGCTCGTACCTGAGCACCATCTCATGCCTGAGAAGGAGGTCGGCAAGGTTTTGAAAAAGTACGGTCTGACAAAGGACCAGCTTCCGAAGATCAGGCTGCCCGACCCGTGTATACTGGCGCTCGACGCCATATCTGGCCCTGTCGAGGAAGGAATGGTTGTCAGGATTGTGAGGCGGAGCGCGACCAGCGGCGTGTCGGTCTGCTATAGGCTTGTAGTCCGGGGGTGAACACATGAGGGAGCTCGTAGAAACCTACTTCAGAGAGCGGAGCATAGTCAACCACCATATCGCATCATACGACGATTTCCTGCCGACCCTGGACCATCCCAACAGCAGGATGCAGCTCATCGTGGACAACGTCCGCGCATCGCCGGACGAGGCCTTCAGAGGGATCATCAGGCTCGATCCGGACAGGACCGAGGGCAAGAACATCGAGATACGCCTCGGCAGGAAGAGGGACGAGAAGACTGGTTCGATCGACCAGAATGCCAAGCCGACCATCTCAGTTGGCAATCCGATAATCAAGGAGGCCAACGGTGCGACACACGCGCTGTATCCGATGGAGGCCAGGTTGAGGAACCTGAACTACTCGGCCCCTATCTACTTGGAATTCACACTGGTCGAGGACGGCATCGAGAGGGAACCGGAGAAGGTACATATCGGTAATCTGCCGGTAATGATCAAGTCCAAGAAGTGCAATCTTCACAGAGACAACATCGACCTCGACCGCGAGCCGACGCCAGAGGAGATGGAAAAGTTCCTCACGACGATGGACGAGGATCTGTGTGATCCAGGCGGATACTTCATCATCGGAGGCACGGAGCGTGCGCTCATATCGCTCGAAGACCTGGCTCCGAACAGGGTTATGGTCGAACTCAACGAGAGATACGGCACCAGCCTCCAGGTCGCCAAGGTGTTCTCCCAGAGGGAGGGCTACAGGGCTCTCACACTGATGGAGAAGAAGAAGGACGGCGTGTTGGTCGTCTCCGTGCCGGCGGCGTCCGGACAGATACCGCTCATAGTGCTCATGAAGGCTCTCGGGATGGAGAGTGACGAGGAGATCTACAAGGCCATAGTCTCGGATTCACAGATGGCCAACATCGTATACGCGAACATCGAGGAGTGCCAGAACAAGAAGCTCTACCCGCCGAACGGGATATTCACGACAGAGGACGCGATACTCTTCCTCGAGCGAAAGTTCGCGACTGGCCAGGCGAAGGAGTACCGGGCGAAGAAGGTGGAGAGCATCATCGACAGGTCACTCCTGCCCCACCTAGGCGACACGGGCGAGGTACGTCTGAAGAAGGCGATCTTCCTCGGCAGGGTTGCGAGGACCATCCTCGAGATGGAGCTAGGCAAGAGGAAGGAGGATGATAAGGATCACTACGCCAACAAGCGGCTCAAGCTGGCAGGCGATCTCATAGAGGACCTCTTCAGAGTCTCCTTGACGAACCTGATCAAAGACCTCAAATACCAGCTCGAGAGGGGTTTCACGAGGAAGAAGGGCATGAGGATATCGTCGGCCATTCGACCGGATTTGCTGACCCACAGGCTCCTACACGCGTTCGCCACCGGGAATTGGGTCGGCGGAAGGGCGGGCGTCTCGCAGCTGCTTGACAGGACCTCGAACATGAGCGCCCTGTCGCACCTGAGGAGAGTCACATCACCTCTTACGAGGAGTCAGCCACACTTCGAGGCGAGGGACCTGCATCCCACACAGTGGGGCAGACTCTGTCCGAACGAGACCCCTGAGGGCCAGAACTGCGGTCTCGTGAAGAATTGCGCGCTGATAGTCGACG
>JAEHCN010000008.1 GCA_020696395.1 Thermoplasmata archaeon
TGAGGATTGCCTCCGCGGAGGGATTGGAGGTGAAGCCGGACGGCCTGGAGGTGATAACGGCTCTCGCGGCTGGTGACCTGAGGAAAGCGACGAACATACTCCAGGTCGCGGCCTCGGCATCGAAGATCATCGACCAGGAGGCCGTGTACGAGGCTACAGAGAGCATACGTCCCTCCGAGATCGGTGACCTTCTGACAATCGCCCTGAAGGGAAATTTCACATCTGCGCGTTCGAAGCTGGACGAGCTGATAGTCCGCCATGGCCTCTCAGGCGAGGACATAGTCCAGGGCATACACAGGGCCGTGTTCGATTTGCCCGTCTCGGAGGATGCGAAGATCCGCCTTATCGATCGCGTGGGGGAGGCCGAGTTCCGTATCGTCTCCGGTTCAAGCGAGCGCATCCAGCTAGAGGCCTTGCTCGCTCATATCGCGAACGAGGGCCGAGGCGCGAAGAAGGGCTGAGATCGGAGTCGCCCCTCGCGCGGGCCAGGTGCAAAAGGGTTATATATCGTCTGGATGTTGGAGGCGCCAGAGGGACTCGAATGGCTAGGTTTCCAGAAGCGGAGGCGAGGAATCTTGTCAAGAAGGTATGTATGAGTTGCCACGCTCGAAACGCCGTCAAAGCCACCAGATGCAGGAAGTGTGGCTACAAGGGTCTCCGGCTCAAGTCGAGAGAGGCCAAGAAGGCTTGATCGGCCGCCTTCAGGTCGCTCGTCTGGGATATTATTCTACGCGAGGGTTTGGAAGAAGAACCCCGTCCTCGAATGGTTCGCTTCCAGAATAGACCGCACCGTCCAGTATAGAAAAAAAGAGGGTGGAGGGGACTCCACCACAGTTGGGCATCACCCTTTGGTTACACCTCTCCTCCTTTCGACAAAAGAGTGTGTGCCAAATCGGCAATACTGATTCTACTTCGGTCTCTTTAACCCTTCCGCTCGAAGAGTACAAATGAACGCATTTCTGGCTATGAATGTGCTTCTACACATTGCAAAGTAGCAACTAAAACCTTTTTATTTGAATTTCGTCCATTACCTGTCTCATGTGGAGATTCCTTCGCTCCGAGATGAAAGTGATCTCCTCTCTTGTTGAGGACGCAATGCGCACCGACAGGGAGATAGGCGAACTGTTCGAGATGAACGTTGGCACTGTCGCCGCGGTCAGACGCAGACTCGTGGATGCGGGGGCTGTGTACTACGTCAACATACCGTCGTTCAACAAGCTCGGATGTGAGCTGATGGGCTTCCATACCGGGTCGATGGACCCTGTCGTGTCGAGCGATGTGAAGGGCTCCAACTACCTTGAGTTCTGTTCGAAGACGCCTCAGATATATGACGCGATAATCGGAGGCAACTCGATCGCGCTATACAGCATATTCAAGAACGCAACCGAGATGGAGAAGTTCGTTCAGAGCCATAATCGCTTCTTCTCGGGGCCGAAGCGTTCATCCAAGGCGAAGTTCAACACGACCACTTTCCCCTATTCGATCTCCCGCGGCACTTACGCCACAAACTTCGCGTCTTTGGTACACCGGTTCTTCAAGCTGGACGTGCCGACGCCAAGTGGGCGTCCTGCGGTGTCAGCGGAGGTCGAAGAGATGGACCTGAGCGAGAACGAGCAACGGGTACTGCTCGCGCTGGTAGAAAACCCGACGGCATCTGACCGGAGGATAGCGCCCTTGGCCAAGCTCTCGCGTCAGGCGGTGACAAGGATCCGGCACAAGCTGGCGGAGAACGAATACTATACGACCGTCTGTGTGCCCAGGCTGTACAAATGGGGATTCGAGATTTACGCCGTGGTGCGTGCTCAGTTCAAGCTTGATTTCGGGTGGAGCAGGAGGCCACTGCAGCAACCCGAGGAGGCGACCGAACTGTCATTCTACACGCTCTCCAAGGCGGACGAGGGGGTGGGCAATTACATGTTCTCGTCCTTCCAGGAGTACGTGTCTACCGTTAACCCATTGATGGCCTTCTACCACAGGAACGGGGTGTTCGACGGCGACCCCGAGATAGTCCTGTTCCCTCTGGAACAGTGTGTCGAGCTCAGGACCTTCGAGTTCGGACCGTCACTGAGGCATATCACGGGCATTGGCCACTGAGAATCCACCCGACGGCAAAGAAGGAACGTGTATATACGCGCCAGGTCAATACGAGCCATACGGTGGTGCAAATAAAAGTAACCCCGCAGATGTCGAGCAGATGGGTGAAGGCCGTCTTCCTCATCCTTCTGGGATTCGTCCTGCTGCTGTACCACGATGGTTTCATCGACGACCTTGAGAGATTCGCGGCCGACGAGGAGATCTCCGGGTCCTTTGAATGGACGTGGGACCTCCTGAGGGCCCTTCTATGGGTCCTGATCGCTTGGCTGTTCGTAGACGCCGTCCTGATAATCGTCTTGAGCCTCAAGATGGAGACGTACACGCTCAGCGATGTGGTCGCCAGGCTGAACGCCATCGAGAAGCGGCTGCCCTCCCAGAGAACCAGCAGGCCCATGATCATGGCCCCGGCCGTGGAAGAACTGGTCCCAGAAATCCCGGCTGTAGAGCCAGAGGAAGATATTCCTCCTCCGCCCATCGAGTAGACAGAAAGGAGTTCCTGATGTCGGCGGACCGCTCTGGTCCCATCACTTCGCAGGTGGAGCCTTCTTCTCGCTCTTCTTCGTCTTCTTTGAACAGTCCATGTTGACGCAGAGAACCCACGGTACCCTGTTGCCCTTCTGCCAGACCTTGATTACTGGGGCTCCGCACTCGCTGCATGCCTCTCCGGTGGGGACGATCTTGCCTTTCTGAGGCAGAGGGAACATCGTCCTGCAATCCGGGTACCGCGTGCACCCTGTGAACCGCTTGCCCTTTCTCGACTGGATGGTCGTCATGTCGCCGCCGCACTGAGGACATTTGCCTATGTACCTCTGCTTCTGCGCGCCCTTGCACTTCGGGTCTATGCACACAACGACCGGCGCCTGACCCTTTGACACGGTCTTTATCTTAGGTGCTCCGCACACCTCGCACGGTTCGTCAGCCGACTGGACCAGCAGGCCTTTCGGGAGGGGATAGGTCCTCCTGCATTCGGGGTATTCTGAGCATCCTGCGAAGGAGTCGCCGCCGCGCTTCCTTATCTCCACTATCTCTCCTGATTCGCACTCCGGGCACTTGCCCAGGGACCTCTGTTTCCTGAGCGCCTTCCTGATGTCGTCACCGATCTCCTTCTTGTTCCTCTCAAGAACGTCTATTATGTCTTCGAGCATCGCCTGACTCTCTTCGAAAACGTCTTTCTGCTCACGCTCCCCCTTGGCTATCAGGTCCATCTCCATCTCGAGATGGGAGGTCATCTTCGCATCGGTGATCTTGTATTCGTCGTGCAATCTCGCATGGTTCTCAAGGGCCGAGACGACGGCTATGCCGCTCTCAGTGGGCTCTATCCTAGTTCCCTTCGCGAACTTCCTGTCGAAGAGTTTCTGGACGGTTTCGTGCCTCGTGCTCTTGGTGCCCAGCCCCTGCCTTTCCATCTCCTGGATTAGCGTGCCCTGGGAGAACCTCGGCGGAGGTTGAGTCTTCTTCTCAGAGGAATGTATCCTGACAACCTCGACGACGTCTCCCGCTTTGAGCTCCGGCAGGATCACCTCTTGGACCCTGTAGTACGGGTAGTACTTGCGCCAGCCAGGCAAGATTATCTCGTAGCCATCCGCCCCGAAAAGCTCGTCTCCGATATCCAGTTCGACCTTCGTGACCTTCGACTCGCAGTGGGGCGCGACGGTCGCCAGGAAGCGTCTGGTGACTAGCTCGTACACGGTCCATCTGCCGCCCTTTAGGTCCGCCTTCCTCGCTGCATCGACCGGGTGTATGGGCGGATGGTCGGTGGTGCTCGTCTTCCCGCGTGACGGTCTTATCGTCTTCTGGGACAGTATCTCCTCGGCCTCCTCGGAGAACTCCGATTTCCTGAGTTTCTCGAGTATGGCTTTGAGGCTCAGGGACGGAGGATAGACCGTGTTGTCCGTTCTCGGATATGAGATGTAACCCTCTGTGTAAAGGTCCTCGGCGACCTTCATCGCCTGTGCAGCCGTCAATCCTCTCTTGGACGCCTCCGCCAGGAACACGGTTGTGCTGAACGGAGGCGGAGGGTATTCTGATTTGTCCTCCTGCTGGACGCTCTCGACAAGTGCTTCCTTGGCTCGCCTTGCTCGAGCGACGACATCCGTCGCCTCGTCCTTCTCATCGAACCTTCCATGCTTGTGTGACGCACTGAACCCGGCTCCCTTCTTCAGGTCCGCCGTGACCATCCAGTACGGCGTCGGAACGAACTTGCGGATACCTCTCTCTCTTGAGACGACCAGTGCGAGGGTCGGCGTCTGCACACGGCCGACCGAGAGGAAATCGCTGCCTCGCTGGCCAGAGGCTAAGGACATGAATCTTGTCAGAGAGGCCCCCCATGCGAGGTCTATGTACTGCCTCGTCTCTGCCGCGGTGGCCAGCTGGTAGTCGACATCCACGAGGTTCCCGAACGCCCGTTCGACCTCTCCCTTCGTGAGGGCGCTGAACTTCGCCCTTCTGATGGTTGCCTTGATCTCGAGGCGTTCCAAGGCCTCGACGCCGATAAGCTCGCCCTCACGGTCATAGTCCGTGGCTATGATTATCTCGTCAGAGCCTCGGACGAGGTCCTCGAGGGCCCGCATGATGTTCACCGCGTACGGGTTGACAGTCTTCACGGGATCCGCCGTGACGAGCTTCTTCGGCGGCGTTCCCTCCCAATCGTTGAACTCATCCGGATAGTCAAGCTCGACGATGTGTCCTCTCAGGCCGATCACGTAGTAATCGTCGCGGCCTCTCTCGAAATGTAGCACCGGATTGCCGGCGACCGAACGTCTCTTGTACGAGCCGTCTGATAGGATCAGGGCGATCCTTTGCGCGGCATGGTTCTTCTCGCAGATGATAAGCCGACGCATCTCTGGCAGGATGATTGGGGGCTTATTTAACTATGATGGGAGCGTGAATTCTCCAAGGGCTGGGTCGCCATACGCATCTGATTGGACGAAGGCCAGGTCACCATCGGCGTCTTCTCAGATCGAGTATCTCGCTCCTTCTGCGCCCGAGCCCGAGCAGGACCACGCGCAGGCCCGTCTCCCTCTCCACGAACCTGATGTATTTCCTCATGCTGCTCGGGAGGGTGGTGAATCCCTCCCTCAGGACCTTGCTCATCCGCTTCGGCTCGATGTCATTCCAACCTTCGAGGACCTGGTACTTCGGTTCACATCTCTCCAGCAGTCTCAGGTCTGCGGGGAAGCGTTTCATCTTCCTCCCGTCGAGCGTGTAGTGTGTGCAGACCTTTAGCTCATCAAAGCCGCCCAGGACGTCCATCTTGGTCAACGCCAGTCCGGTGAACCCGTTGAGCGCGTGCGCATGCCGGAGCACGGCGAGGTCAAGCCAGCCGCACCTCCTGTTCCTCCCCGTGGTGGTCCCGAACTCCCCACCCTTCTCAGCTATGCGCGTGTTCAGCTCTCCGGACAGTTCCGTGGGGAACGGCCCTTCACCCACGCGCGTGGTGTATGCCTTGGCCACGCCGAATATCTCGTCGATTGCTCTCGCCGGTATGCCTGACCCGGCCGCGGCGTTCCCGCTGACGGTGTTGGACGAGGTGACGAACGGATAGGTTCCGTGGTCGATGTCTAGCATCGTGCCCTGCGCTCCTTCGAGCAGCACTCTCCTTCCTCCGGCGATCGCATCCGACAGGAGGCCGCCGGTATCAGTGATATGTATCTCAAGTCGGCGGCCGTATTCGTAGTATTCATCTAATACCTTTTTTTCATCAATGTGTGAGTCGTTTCCTAGAGATTGTATATATTTATTCTTCAACGGCACCAGGAATGAGAGCCTCTCCTCAAGGAGGTCCCGGTCGAGAAGCTCCCCCATGCGGATGCCTAGCCTCGCCGCCTTGTCTGCGTAGGCGGGGCCTATCCCTCTGCCGGTCGTGCCCACCTTGGTGCCCCCTCTCATGCGCTCTTCAGCGGCGTCTAGGAGTCTGTGGTACGGCATGATCACATGCGCGCGTTCGCTGATTCGAAGGTTCTTCACGCTCTTCCCCCTCTTTCGGAGGCCTTCGACCTCTTCCAGAAGGACTCCCGGATCGATCACCACTCCGTTCCCGATGACAGCGGTCTTGCTGGGGCGGAGTATGCCCGATGGCAGGTGATGCAGCTTGAAGAGCTCCTCGCCGACCTTGACGCTGTGGCCCGCGTTGTTCCCTCCCTGGAAGCGCACCACGACATGTGCCTCCCGAGCAAGATAATCGACGATCTTGCCCTTTCCTTCGTCACCCCACTGAGCGCCTACGACAACCAAGGTCGGCATTGTATCGGCTGAGTCATGGCCAGGCATGATATTAAAGCTTTCAATTTCGGGCGACCCCATCTCGGTCTCAAGTCCCAGCGAACAGCCCGATGAGATCGTCGAGAGGCAGGTTCGTCTTGAAACCCTTGGGGTCGAAATGCGTGGGCGCCGCGACTGCCCCCGTCTCACGGATCCTATCGATGAGGGTCGTCATCCTAGGGGGTTCGCATCTCGTTCTCTGTGCAAGCTCGTCTACGACGAAATGCAGCGGGGGTGCGCCTACCTCCCCCCGCCACAGTCCCAGCATCTTCTCACACCTGCGCTTCGTTCCAAGGTCGTCCGTCGGCGTGAGCGGCTTCAGCACGTCACCGTCGCAAAGCTCTCCCGTCCATAACGGACCCGCGAATACGCGGTCCTCCGCTGGCCGCTCGCTCACGACCTCCCTCGCCAGGCTCTTCGGGTCGTACAATGCGTATCCTAGCCTGCCCAGGCTGTCGTCCGCCTTCCTGGCGCCCTTCAAGATCCTGACATGGCATCTCAGGTAGTGGTCTGCGCTGTAGCACAGCAGAGGCTCGCAGCCGCGGTCGTGCTTCGCAGCCTCTCTTGCCAGGTACCCCACGAGTATTCGCAGCCCGGTCTCGTGGGAGAATTTGCTCCTGAGTGACCTGGCACCGTATCTCCTCGAAGAAGTCTTAGGATATGTCCCGCACAAAGGGGCAGTGTCGGTGGCAGTGACTGCTACGATTCCGCCGTTCCTACAGCCCTGGACCGCAGCGTCGATGAAATCGACGGGCGCTCCGAACGGGTCGATGTCGATATAGTCGAACCGTTCTTCGGCCAGGAGTGCCCTAACGTCCCTGCACCACACTGTTGTGTTCGAACCCAGTCCGTTGAGTCCGACGTTTCTCTCCATCAGACGGAACGCCTCTTCGTTCCTGTCGTTGAGGAAGAACTCAGCCTCGGAGCCACCCTCGTTCGCCATCCTGATCCCTCGAACCCCCGTGGCCGCGAGCCCGTCGAGCGCCCGGGCCCGTCCATCTAGGAGCGTCCTGCTGAGCATTACCGAGACATCTCTGCCGAACTCCATCTGCCTGTTGTAGAACACCTCTCCCGTGTTCCTGCCTGGTCCCTTCTCGCAAAAACCCGAAGGGACGAGCAGCCTGGTCGACCCCTCACGTATCTCTGTATGCTTCAAAGGTACTCGCCCTTCATCAGCTTCATGATCTTGTAGGGCAGAAGGTTCCTGTTGATCGGGGTGACCTCTAGGATGCGAACATCGTCCCTGCGTCGTATGTCCTGGAGCAACGGGTTCCTGGATTTCTTGTGGAGTGTCAGGATCATGGGCTTGTCGGCTTCCATCGCCTCCTTGACGGCCTTCACGAATCGTTCGGACTCAACCTCCATCTTGCCCACTTCGTCTATCACGATGACATCGGCGTTCTCGCTGGAGTCCACCAATGCCTCCACACCGACGGTGTCCAGGGACTCCAGGTTTACACCGTACTTGCCCACGTAGAACTTGGACTCAGTGTCTACGTGTGCGAACACAGCCTTCTTCTTCGTCTTCCAGTCCATCACGTAGAAGCCGACCCTCTTGCCGTTCTCTACGATCGGTTCTGTGATCATGCCGCCGACCACCAGCCCCTCTTCTTCCAGCATCTCTATGACTTTGACGAGAGCCTGGGTCTTCCCCGCTCCAGGGAGTCCAGTTATGCCTACCTTGATTCCTCTCGCCATGGCTTCACCTAGTGCTTGGAATGCTGCTCCGGGTATAGTCTTCCAAATATATAACGCATGTCATAAATCTTCACTGGGTACCTCTCTCGGCATGGTCCTCAAGCGGGTTTCGTGCCCTTTTCGGCTCTCCCCTCTCCACGTGCTTGACGAACATCAAAGGATAGTCCATCTCCTCTATGTAGTCCATCCGCGCCTCGACGCGAGACCCTTTGTATGCGACCACAAGGTCGACGCTCAGCATCTCGCCCGTGAGGGAAACGTAGTCGAACTGCCCGCGTTTGTCCTTCAGCTTCTTCCTATCGATTCTCACCTTGATGCTCTCGACGAACGGCTGAACGCTGCATCCCGCCTCCATGGCCCTCTCCAGCGTCTCCACGCTGTCGGAGCTTACGGGCACACCGACGAACTGGTGGTAGATCGTTCCCATCTTGATTCCTGCTTCAAAGGCCGCCCGCTCAGCTTCGGTGCACTCGAAGTGGCTGTTAGCCGCTTCCTCTCTGGCGTCGCCCATGTCAAAGATTCCTCTCTGCGACTCCTGGCAGAAGCCAGGATGCGCCGGAGCCGGTACGTGAGGTCTCTCTATTTAATTGTTGGTTGACGACCCAGACGGCGTCCTGAGGTTGGTGTGGCGGAGCGTCTACTTCAGAAGCATCTTCGCGTCCACCACGATGACTCCCTTCGCCTTGACGAAGACGGGGTTGAGGTCCATCTGGTCGAGATGGTCCATGTGCTTCATCCCGAGCGAGGACACTTTGAGCAGCAGGTTCAGCAGGGCCTCCCTGTCCACTCTGATCTTTCGGAACCCCTCCAGTATCGGTGCGGCCTTGATCTCGCTGAGCATCTCCTCCGCGTCCTGCTTCCTTATCGGGACCACCCTGAACGTAACGTCCTTGTAGACCTCGGTGTAGATTCCGCCCAGGCCGAACATGATCGTAAGGCCGAAGGTCGGATCGTTGATGAGCCCCACTATCACCTCCACCCTGTGGTCCTGCATCGACTCGACCAGTATCGGTTCCTTCTCGAACTTCTTCCTCATCTTCGAGAACTCGCCCTCTAGCTGGTCCCTCTGGATGTCCAGCACCACGCCTCCCACGTCCGTCTTGTGGAGGATGGTGGGTGAACACACCTTCATGACGACTGGGAACTTCAGCTTCTTCTGCTCTATATCGGCGAAGGAGTTCACGACCTGAAAATCGGTTGTGGGTATTCCGGACTCGCGGAGTAGCATCTTCACCTCGTTCTCTGCGAGGGCTTTCCGCCCCTCCCCGAGGACTGATTCCACTATCATGGCCTCATATCCCGTCAGTCTCCATCTGCATATCCGCCTTTAACCCTTGTCCTCGGCGCCGTGGACGGCCTCTCTAGCGAGCTTGCGTCCAAGGCCGAGCGCGCTCTTGTTCAGGTCGTAGGTAGGCCTGGGTACGGTCTCCAACATCGCCTTCTCGAGCGCCTCGTATGTGACGATGTTTGAGATCTCCCTCATGGCTCCGAGCATGACCACGTTGGCGACGATCCTCGTCCCCAGCTCCTCGGCGGCCTTCGTGGCTCCTATCTTAAACACATGTCCGCTGGGCCTCTCTGAGATGAGGTCTGGGTCGATGATTATCCTGGTTTCAGGCTTGATGTCGTGGATGTATTTGGCGTATCCCTGTCGGGACATGACGACCAAGAAGTCTGGTATCTCGACGAACGGATAGTGCATCGTTTCGGTGGATATCTTCACATCGCACTTCGAATGCCCTCCCCTGGCGGAAGGGCCGTAGGACTGTGTCTGTATTGCGTTCTTCCTCCTCACCTTGCCGTCGGGGCCTATCGGCTGGTCGTGGAGCGCAGCGGCTCTGGCGAGGATTATTCCCATGAGGATCACGCCCTGTCCTCCGAAGCCTGTGAATCTAATGCCCATCTCCATGAGGTTTGCCTCCTTTGCGCTCGTGGTAGCATTCACGGTCCCTGCACACGAACTCGCCCGTCGTTATCTGCCCTGCGAGGTTGAGGTCGACATGGTCGATTGCGGCGGCACGCGCCTTATCCCTCCGGACCGAACTCTTCTTGAACCAGTCCAGTAGGGCAGTTGCGTCCGCCATCTTGTTTCTTCTGCCGAAGTTCGTCGGGCACTGCGACACCACCTCGACGAAATTGAACCCCTTCTTGGCGAGGGAGGCCTTCATCGACTTCGTCAGCTCGTGCACGTGCTTTGTGGTCCACCTGGCGACGTAGTTCGCTCCGGCGGCGACCGCGATCTCCGCGAGGTCGAATGGATACTCCTTGTTGCCGAACGGCGTCGTCGAGGACATGAAATCGTGAGGGGTAGTGATGGACGCCTGGCCACCCGTCATGCCGTAGATGTTGTTGTTGATGCAGATGACGTCCAGGTCGACATTTCTCCTACACCCGTTGATGAAGTGGTTGCCGCCTATCGCTCCGAGGTCTCCGTCCCCGGTGAACACGACGACGTCAAGCTCTGGCCTGGACAGTTTCAGGCCCGTTGCGACCGCGATCGCCCTGCCGTGTGTTGTGTGTATGGCGTCCGAGTTGATGTACAGCGGAATCCTCGATGAGCAGCCTATACCGCTCACGAACACCGTGTTGTCGAGCTTCCAGCCGATCTCGTTGAACGCCCTGAAGAAGCAGTTCATGACGGTACCGTTCCCGCAACCTGGGCAGAAGACGTGAGGCCAACGGTCCTGGTCGTAGAAGTCGAACAACTCCATCAGATCACCCCCATCTCTCTTAGTTTGTGTCTTATCTCTCCAGGTGTAGGAGGGGCTCCTCCGATCTTCGCGAGGAGTTCGACCCGCTTACACCCCGCCTCCAAGGCGACTCGTTTGATCTCCAAGAACAGTTGTCCGAGGTTCATCTCGCACACCAGCAGCTGTTCGCACTTCTCAGCCGCTTCTCGGATGGGTTCGACTGGGAGGGGCCATATGCTCTTCAGCCTCAGGAGTCCGACCCTGTCGTCTCTGGCCGCGACTTCGCGCCCACCGAACGAGGCCGAACCGTAGGAGACTATCATCGTCTTAGAGTCCGGGCCTACGACTTCCCACTTGTTGATGTCCCGCCGGTTGGCGGTTATCTTGTTGTTCAGCCGCGTGACCAGCTCCTGATGGACCTTCTGGTCCTCTGGCTCGATCCGTGCCTTGGGCGTGTGTGTGATCCCAGTCACGGTTGCCTTGTGCCCCATTCCGAATGTGGGGAACGGGGGGACAAGGTCGTCCGGGACGTCGTAAGCCTCGTCTGCTCGCCGGACGCCCTTCTCCTTGCGGTCGACTATCTTGATGTCCTTCGGGACCGTCAGAAGTCCTCTCATGTGGCCGATCTCCGCGTCCGAAAGGACGAAGGTGGGCACCCGATACTTCTCGGAATAGTTGAACGCCTTAACCGTGAGGTCGAACATCTCCTGCACGCTAGCCGGAGCGAACGCGATTACCTGGTAGTCGCCGTGAGAGCCATACTTGGTGGCCATGACATCCCCCTGGGACGCCCTAGTGGGCTGTCCCGTGGAGGGTCCTCCGCGCATGACGTTGACGATGACTATCGGAGTCTCCGTCATTGCAGCATATCCGATCGTCTCCTGCATTAGCGAGAAGCCCGGTCCCGATGTGGCGGTCATCGACTTGGCGCCTCCCCACGAGGCTCCCACGATGGCGGACACGCAGGCTATCTCGTCCTCCATCTGAATGAACTCCCCATCCGTCTGAGGAAGTTTGCTAGCGAGCCCTTCCGCAATCTCAGTGGAAGGGGTGATTGGGTATCCCGCGAAGAACTTCAGGCCTGCCACGATCGACGCTTCAGTGCACGCCTCGTTGCCTTGGAGGAAGTACTCACCCGGTTTTATTCCCATCCTTTCCCTCCTTCTCTTCAGGCTCAGGTTTCCACGAGATCGCCTGGTCCGGGCAACCGAGTACGCAGAGCTCGCAGATCAGCTTCTCGGTACGGTCGTGGTTGAAACACTTCTCAGGGGCGGTAACGACCGCTGCGAAATAGCCTTGAGCGGATAAGTCCACGCCTCTGGAAAAACACTGTTTGGGGCACATGTACAGGCAGATGTTGCATCCCTTGCAGTATCTGAGATCTATCCCCGGTCTCATCTAATATCTCTCTGTCAATTGGGTGGTCCATATTTGAATCTATTTGACATAAAATAAATCGTTGGTCAAGACAGACGCCGGTACGAGTGCTAATCCGCCATTTGGCTGAGAAACCGCGGGGTCTAGCGTGCTGGAATCGAACATCCACGCTGCCTATGAACGCGAGGTTCTGGGCGGCGTGGTCGCCGACGAGGCCGCTCCACAGCTGAAGGCTGCCCTCCCAGCGCTGCGCGGGGCCAGTTGAATCTATGCTTATTCGGGCCGGTTCGAGCCCTCGTGATTCTCGGGTTCTGCGACAAAACAATTAATAAGGGCTGGGAGATAAGCTCGGAATCGAGAGCATGAACCCGCTTCAGACTGAGATCGTCCGACTGAAGAAGGACAGGAACGCGGTTATCCTTGGCCACAACTATCAGCGAAAGGAGATCCAGGAGATATCAGACTACCTGGGTGATTCCTATGGCCTATCTGTCCAGGCGACGGAGGAGAAGGCTGATGTGATCGTGTTCTGCGGAGTCGACTTCATGGCGGAGTCGGCTAAGATACTCAACCCGGAGAAGACAGTCCTACTCCCCAATCTGAAATCCGTGTGTCCGATGGCGGCAATGGTTGACGCGGCCGCTCTGAGAGACCTCAAGGCGAAGAATCCCGGTGTGCCCGTGGTGTCCTATGTGAATACCAGTGCGGAGGTGAAGGCCGAGACAGACATCTGCTGCACATCCGCGAACGCGGTCAAGATCGTGAAGTCCGTACCTGACAAGAAGATAATCTTCGTCCCCGACACGAATCTGGGATTGTATGTCAAGCGTTTCGTCAAGGACAAGGAGCTCATCCTCTGGCCCGGCTACTGCCCGACGCATGTGAACATCAAGGTCGACGATCTGAAGAGGATCATGGCGGAGCATCCGGACGCTGAGGTCCTCGTACATCCGGAATGCACGCCGGACGTCATCGACCTCGCCGATCACGCGTATTCCACGGAGGGCATAACCCGCCACGTCGTCTCGTCCTCTGGGAAGGAATTCATCATCGGCACCGAATCGAACATGAACCACAGGCTCAGGAAGGAGGCTCCTGGGAAGGTCTTCCATCCCGTGCCGTTCGCGACCTGCCCCAACATGCGGGAGATCACACTCGAGAACGTGCGCGATTCGCTGGTGAATCTGCGCCATGAGATGAGTCTCTCGGAAGACCTCATCTCCAGGGCGAGGATACCCCTCCAGAGGATGCTGGAAGCGGGACGATAGGACCATGCGGCGAGCACTTCTCACATCAGCTCGTTGGTCGGCCCGACCATGAAAAAGACACCGAAGGCGACCATGAGGGCGCCGCAGGTGCCGAACACCAGTTTATGGACCAGTGGTGTCCAGAGATGCCTTGTCCTGAACACCGCGAACGTTGTGAGCGAGTAGAATCCAAGGTCGCAGCTCCAGTGCACGACCGCGAATATGACGACGACGATAGCGCCGAACTCCTGGGCCGTGACGATCAGCAGCGCTCCGGCGGTTGCCCACCACAGGAAGAAGTACGGGTTTGCCGAGGTCGTTATCGCCCCCGCCGCGAAGGGGCCGTAGGGGAACATCTCTTCCGGCTTGTCCCCTCCAGCGCTCCTCGTGCCCAGGACCGACCTCAGCATCGACCCTCCGAGGAATATCAGGAGGGCTCCGCCCACGAGACCGATTCCGACCTTCACCACCTCGTCCTTGAAGACATACCCGAGGCTGAGGATGATCAACGCCATGAGAGGAAACTCCACAAGGCCGTGCCCCAGGGCGATCTTGATGCCCGCCTTCTTGTCCTCGTAACCCTTAGCGACCGCCGCGGCGAACACAGGGCCCGGCATCATGACGCCCGAGAGCGAAATCAGAATCGCGATGCCGAAGAACACCCAAATGTTGTCCGTGACGGGATCCACGGGAGCCATCACGCCGAGCAGGGTATTTAATCGGTTTCCCTGGGCGCTTCCGCCACGGAAGGCCATAATATATCAGGAGCGCAATCCGCATCTACGTGATGAGAAGAGGGTCAGCTGAGGGTATCGTACCCGATGATGAGCCCTATGAGTGCTGAGTGACTGTGTCCTCTACACGGTTGCTGCCCCGCGGCAGGTCTGCCGAAGCCAATCACCAGCGTTGCGTCGGGGCCCGAACAAGCCGCTTCTATGCTGGTCCGAGGACTAGGTGCTCCGACCAGACGCGTCCTCAGATATCGATGCTTCCGTAGTCGACGTCGCAAGTTCGCTTGAAGTACCCCTTCGGATGCTTGCAGTTAGGGCACTCTTCCAGCGCCTCCTTTCCCTTGTGGAGGTATCCGCAATTGGTGCAGAACCAGACCTCGTCCTCGTCTGACTTGTACAGCGTGCCGTTCTTCAGCCTGTCCAGGAGGAGCTGGTACCTCTTCGCGTGATGCTTCTCGCTCAATATGACACGTTCGAAGTACTCAGCTGCGGCCGCCTGCCCCTCTTCACGCGCCTCTTTGGCGAAGGTCGGGTACATCTCCGTCCACTCGTAGGTCTCTCCCTCGACCGCGTGCTTGAGGTTCTCCTCGGTCGTCCCGGAAGTCCCCAAGAGCTTCATGATCATTGAAGCGTGCTCGTACTCGTTGGCCGCTGTCTCCTCGAATATCTTAGCGATCGCCTGGTGCTCTTCCTTTTTCGCAGCGCCCGCCCATTTCATGTACTTGGCCCTCGCCTGGGACTCCCCAGCCAGAGCTGCCTTAAGATTCTCCTCTGTCTTTCCCAAGTCATTCCCTCGTCCCACTGGATGGGTGCACCCACATAAGTACTCCACGCCGCATCTTTACGGTCGTGCTGGGACTCTTCGAACCGCCCTTCGTCGCGGTCACGACTGGATCGATACGATGTAGTCGATGAACTTGCTAAGCGGCATCCCGTCCTTCCAGCGCATGATGAGGTTGCCCTCGCGCGAGGGCTCGATCTTCGGGAGTCGCTCGTACATGATCTTGAGACGTCCGTTGACCGGACCTATGTCGAGGGTGAATATCCTCCAGGCATCCCCGCGCTGCCCCTTATGCCTGAAAGCGTAGATGGGCATCAGTCCGACCCTCCTGCAGCCATCGATCATCTCCTGTGCCTGGATGGCGAGCTTCTCGCTCCTGCTGAAGCGCAGCACGATGCTCTGGGAACTCTTCACCTCGATCGGAAGAGACATCCCGTCCCTTATGGCCACCAAGTCCACTCCAAGCGACCCCGCCCCTCGGATGACCATGAAAGGCTTGTCTTTGATCTTCTGGTAGCCGAATCTCTCCTCTGGGCTGCAGGTCTTCGTGACTCTAGCTAGGATCTCCTTGTTCGCATTCAGAATGCCCTTGAGCTCGCGCTCGAAAACCTTTCCCATCCCATCGCCCTGCCACACCGTATCGTCTTCTGGCCTAAAATCTATTTCTCCAGGCAGTCCGCGATGGCCTGAGAGTCTATCCCCTCGAATACCAGTTCTTCGAGGTCTGCGGAGTGGAACACACACTGTGGGTGTCCGTCCTCGTGCGCTCCGCTGGGATAGTCCTCCACCTTCGCTCTGTAGACCACCAGCAGCCTCTTGACGGACACGTTTTCGTAATGCCTCGTTACATCGTACAGCGCCCTCAAATCCAACTCTCCCAGCCTGATGCCACATCGTTCCTTCGCGATTCTTCTGGCGGTGGCCTCCGGCGCGTCGTTCGCCTCAATCCTTCCGGAGGGGAGGGTCCATATGACGGCTCCTTTCATCTTCACGAGGGCGACTCCTCTTACACCCTCGGTCACGAACAGCACCTCCCCCTTGCACGGGGCGTAGTTCAGGTCCATCCGCCTGTCCCTCAGATCGAGATCGAACCTCCGAACCAAGAGGGCGGGCCTGTCGGATGCCAGCTCGTCAATCTCGTCGGCCGTCGGGAGCTCCAAGAGCATCCTCCTGGGTCGACCGTTCAAGGTATCAGTCTCAGTCGGTCCCGCGGATATAGAACCGCCTCCCTTATGTTTGGCAGGTGCAACATCTTCTGCACGTACCTCTCGATGCCGAACCCGAACCCGCCGTGAGGCGGCATCCCGAACCTGAACGCCTTCAGGTAGAATTCAAACGAGTCAAGGTCCATGCTGTTCTCCTTCATCTGCTCGACGAGGACATCGTATCTGTGCTCTCTCTGTCCTCCGGAGACTATCTCCTGGCCCATGTAGTCGAGGTCGAAGTATCCCGTCCGCTCGGGATCGTCGTCGTGCCTCTTGGCATAGAAGGTCCCGCGCTTCAGGGAGGTCGGGAAGTCCGTTATGAAGTAGAGTTCGCAGCCCCGCTCCCTCATGATGACGTCCCCCAGGAGCTTCTCCCCCTCGGTGCCGAGGTCATCACCGTGCTCGACCTTCATACCGTTGGCTTTGAGCAGGTCGATCGCCTCGGAGTAGGTCATGCGTGGGAACGGCGTCTCCGGGATGGGGATCTCCACACCGAGCATGTCGAGCTGCTCGCTCGCCGCCTCCTTGACATGTCGAAGGCCGTTGTAGGCGATCCCTTCGGCGACCGCCATCACGTCCTCCGAAGATTCGATGAACGCAAGCTCGATATCGAGGGACGTGAACTCTGCTATGTGCCTGACCGTGTCCGATGCCTCCGCTCGGTAAGCGGGGGCGATCTCGAATATCCGGTCGAGGCCAGTCCCCATGAGGTTCTGCTTGTACAGTTGCGGGCTCTGCGCGAGGTACGCGCTCTTGTCGAAATACTTGATGGGGAACAGCGTCGCTCCTCCCTCCGCTCCAGCTGCCACTATCTTTGGGGTGGTGACCTCGACGAACCCCTCGGACGTGAGGTAGCCCCTGATGCCCTCGAGGGCTTTCGCCCGGATCTGGAATATCGCTCGCGTCTCCGGTTTCCTCAGGTCCATGAACCTGTTGTTCAGACGCGTGTCGAGGTCCGCTCCGACCTTGTCCACCACCCCCAACGGCAGCGGTGTCATGGCCTCGCTCAGCACGGCGACCGTCTCAGGGATGACCTCGAAGCCGGCCTTCGCCTCCCCGCTCTCCTTGACGGTCCCGGTTATCAAGAGCACCGACTCCCTCTGGATCGTGGTCATCTGCCTGAATAGCTCTGGGTCCCTCTTCTTCAGGGAGGTGATCTGTATCACCCCGAAGCGGTCCCGGAGCTGAAGGAACGATATGCCGCCTAGGTTCCGGACCTCCTGCGCCCAACCTCCGACCGCTACGCTCTTGCCGAAGTGCCCGTCCTTGATCTCGTTAGAATACGTGATATGTTGCCATGAGGGCAAAGCATCCTCACCTTTCTCGCATAACCTAGTCGTTAGTATTTACTTTTTTGCGGCCGGGGTCTGGTGGCGCAGCCTGGTTCGGGCGCCCGACCGCTTCTCTCGTGGCTATGGCGACCCCGACCACGATGACGAAAGCGCAGACGACGGTCGCGAGCTCCACCATCTCGTCCCTTATGACCCACGCGAACAGGGAGGCGAACACCGGCATCAGATAGATGAAGAACGCCAGGCGGGAGACTTCTTCATCCCTCAAGGCGGTCAGGTACAGTATGGACGACAGGCCGGCGCAGAACAGCCCGAGTATGACGAAATCGAGCAGCGCCCAGCCGCTCACCTCGAGCATCTGGCCCGCCTCGAACGGGACGGATAGTCCGAGGAACGCCGTCCCAATCATCACGGCTAGCCCGATCACCAGCATCGGGGGGTTCCGCTCGAGCACGCGCTTCGCCGAGACCCATGCGAGTCCGTAGGAGATTGCGGACACGAGGATGAACACGTTGCTCACGAAGCTTGCGTTGGACAAGGAGACGCCGCTGTTCGTCACGAGGGCGACCGTGCCCCCAATCGCGACGACTGTCCCGACGATCTTCCCCTTCGTGAACTTCTCCCCCAGCAGCGCCACAGCCAACATGAGCGTCAGCACTGGCCCGGAAGACTGTATCACGCATGCGATCGAGGAGGTGCCGTTCTGGAGTCCGATGTTCTGAGCTATGTTCGGGATGGTGACGTACAACGCCGCGAGTACTGCGAGCGTCTTCCACTCCTTCACGAGGAGCGCTCTGATGTCATCGATGGAATACCTCCAGACCAGGATGACCAGCATCAAGAGCGAGGCAAACGCGAACCTTATGAACCCTAGGAGGACGGGGGAGGCGAACTCGAGCCCTTCCTGTATCAAGGGGAACGCGAGTCCCCACAGGGCGACCGCGGACAGGGCCGCCATCGATGCGTTGGTGTGTCTCATCTCATCAGGCCAACCGCACCGGCTGATGCATAGGATGCTTAAAACCTCTTCTGGGCGGCTCCTGACCGGAGGACCGGTCCTTCGGCCTATGCCTTCCGGCTCCCGGGCCGGCAGGCGTGTTCCAGCCTCTTCCCCTCATCGTGGAGGCACTTGACCGCTCTGGCTGCCCTCATCGCGGACGGATAGACTGGGATGTTCTTGACTCTAAGCTCCTGGACGACCTCGTCCACCTCAGGCCCACCGACCCAGCAGGCGACGATCGGTTTCTTGAGGTGCGTGTTCTCCTCCACGAGTTTAATCACCGCGCCGACATATTCCCTCGGTCTAGCTATCCCCGCGTGCACGCAAGCCATGATAAGGGCGTCCACGTTCGGGTCGGCCAGCATGATGCTGCCGGTGACGTAGTACATGTGGAACCTCGCATCTCCCGTCACATCAAGCGGGTTGCGGGCGGTCGTTATGGACGGCAAGCGCGGATTCAGCGCGTCGCAGGTCTTCTTCGTGAGCGTGGGGACCTTCAGTCCACTCGACTCGCACCAGTCCGCGATCATTATGCCCGCACCGCCTCCGTTCGAGACGATTCCCACCCGGTTCCCCTTCGCACATGGCTGATACGTGAGCGCTCGTGCGTAATCGAACATCTCACCGACATCATATGCGCGTTGGATGTGCACCTGCCTGAAAGCGGAGTCGTAGACGACATCGGAGCCGCTCAGCGAGCCCGTGTGGGTCGATGCTGCAGCCGAGCCGGCCGGGGTCCTACCGGCCTTGATCGCCACGATCGGTTTCCTGCACCTCCTCGCCGCATCGAGGAACTTCTTGCCGTCCTTGATGCCCTCGATGTACATCGCGATGACCTTCGTCGCCTTGTCGTGGTCGAGGTAGTCTATCAGATCCGCATCGTCCACATCCGCCTTGTTGCCCACTGAGATGACCCTTGAGAGACCGATGTGCTCCCCGTTCGCGTAGTATATCATGCCGACGCAGAGGGCGCCGCTCTGGCTGACCAAGGCTATCCCTCCCGGCTTGGGCATGCCGAACACGAACGCAGCGTCGAGGTTGTCGATCGGGTCCTTGTAGCCGAGCGTGTTCGGACCGATGACCCTTATCCCTGCCTTGGACGCGATGTCGATGACCTCCTTCTCCAGCCGACGGCCGTGCTCTCCGACCTCCCCGAATCCGGCTGAGATGATTATCACGCCTTTGACCTTCTTCTTGGCGCACTCAGTCATGACCTTCGGCACGAACGCCGCTGGAACGACTATGATCGCGAGGTCGATGTCCTCCTTCACCGCTAGAACGCTAGGGAGCGCCCTAAGCCCGAGTATCTCTGGCGTCTCAGGATTGATGGGGATAACCTTCCCCTTGTAGCCGCTCACAAGTATGTTCTGGAGAATCTCAAAACCCAGCTTGGTGGGGCTCCTGGACGCGCCTACAACGGCTATAGACTCGGGAGAGAATATCGGTTTGAGCTCATCGACGATTCCCATCTGCGTCCACTCGCTCGTCGAGCAGCGACATCTCTGCGCATAAGCCTTTCCCTTCGGAGTCGAGACGCGCGCGTTCATCCTGAGTACGAGACAAGTTCCCGTCGAGAGCGGTTAATATATATCGTATGGCTCTCATTCCGCAGACTACAGCATTGAAGGTTGGAGGAACACATTATGCCAGAGAAGATAACGGTCTCTCTGATAAAGGCCGATGTAGGCTCGGTGGCTGGCCATTCGAAGCCCCATCCGAGGATGATGGAAGTAGCGAGGAACACCCTGGACAAGGGCATGCAGGACGGACTTCTTGTTGACTACTATGTGACGCGTTGCGGCGACGACATGGAATTGTTGATGACCCACAGGAATGGTGAGAACGACAAAGAAGTCCATGAGCTCGCCTGGAATGCCTTCATGACCGCTGCATCAGAGGCGAAGAAGATGAAGCTGTATGCTGCTGGCCAGGACTTGCTGACAGACGCATTCTCCGGGAACGTGAGAGGTCAGGGCCCCGGGGCGGCAGAGATGGAGTTCGAGGAGCGCCCGACCGAGCCTATGCTCGTGTTGTTGGCTGACAAGTGCGGCCCGTCCGCTTACTCGCTGCCGGTCTCCAAGATATTCATGGACCCGTTCACGACGACCGGGCTCGTCATCGACCCGAGGGCGCACCTCGGCTATGACCTGGAGGTCGTCGATGTCGTGGACAACAAGAGGGTCGTCATGAGTTCTCCTGCGGAGATGTACGACATCCTGGCCCTGCTGGGGGACACCACGAGGTTCGCCGTCAAGCGCGTCATGCACAGGGAAGTCGGGGTGGCGGCAGTCGTGTCTACTGAGAAGCTGAACATGCTGGCGGGTAAGTACGTGGGAAAAGACGACCCCGTCATGCTCGTGAGATGCCAGTCCGGCCTGCCCGCGGTAGGCGAGGTCCTTCAGCCGTTCGCTTTCCCCCAGCTGGTCGCCGGGTGGATGCGCGGCTCGCACTACGGTGCCTGGTACCCGTGCAGCGTGGACGGCTCGGACCCTTCGTATCACGACGGACCGCCGAGGGTGTGCGCACTGGGCATTCAGATCTCCAACGGGAGGATCCAGGGTATGGAGCCGCCTGATGCCGGACCTGGCGTACACGCGCCCATAGACTACTTCTCTGGGAGCGAATGGGACTATGTCCGGAACAAGGCTATGGAGGTCTCGATCTACATGAGGGGGCATGGACCTTTCATGCCGGGCATCGTCTCGCCGGACGACCTTGAGTACACGACGAGGCCTGAGATACTGAAGAAGCTCGAGCCGCGCATGAAGTCTATGGACTGAGGTGGACCGGTTTGAACGCGTCGGAAGGGGTCATCATCGTCAACTTCAAGACATACGTGGAGTCGAGCGGCGCCAAGGCGATCGCTCTCGCAAGGACCTGTGAGAGCGTTGCCGACGAGACAGGAGTGACCGTCATTGTCGCCCCGCCCATGCCCGATCTCGCCGCCGTGGTCGCCGCGGTCACGATTCCGGTGTTCTCCCAGCATACCGACGACATCAAGCCTGGAAGCACCACAGGCCATGTCTCGTTAGAGAACGTCCTCGCATCCGGTGCGAAGGGTACTTTGTTGAACCATTCCGAGCGGCGTCTCCGCATATCCGAGATATCCTCTCTCGTCCAGAAGGCCAAGCGGGATGGGCTATCGACGGTCGTCTGCACGAACGACCTTCCGGTCACCAGGGCGTGTGCCGCCCTCGAGCCGGATTTCGTCGCGATCGAACCACCCGAACTGATAGGTGGCGATGTGTCCGTCACGACCGCGAGCCCGGAGATCGTCGGCGAGTCCGTACGTGTGGCTAAGAAGGCGTTCCCCGGCGTGAGGGTCTTGTGCGGTGCGGGCGTTAAGACCGGGGAAGACGCGGCCAAGGCAATCGAACTCGGTACCAACGGCGTCCTCCTTGCGAGCGGCGTAGTCAAGGCCTCTGACCCGGAGCGGGTTCTGCTCGACCTCGCTGCCGGCGTCCAGCGATGATGTGAAGCCTGCGTGTAACCACGGTGCTTTTCTCAGCAGAGCAGTCTGGACCGAGGTGTGACGCACATCGTGGTGTTTTCGCTCACCTTCCTGGTAGTATGCATCCCGCTAATGGGGTGCGCGCAGTCTGAACGTGCGATCTCAGACGAACGCGTTCGATTGCTCCTCACAGCCTCCCCAGGTGTGATCATATCGGAGTTCTATGCAATCGCCCTCTGCGACGACGAGTATTTCGTACTGACGAACTCGGGGAGCGGTATCGTGTCGCTCGAGGGGTGGGAGGTCACCGACGGAGAGGGCATCATAGCGTTCGTGGAGCAGGCGTACGTCGAGCCGCATGCATCTCTCGTGGTGAGTTTCAACGCGTCTTCGTATCTCGCAGCCTACGGCGCCCTGCCAGATGTGCATCTCGATGCCGCCTCGACCGACAGCGGCGTCCAGGTATCGGGCGCGTTCAGGTTGGGGAACGACGGCGACTCCCTGTTGCTTCGAGACGGACATGGAGCTGTCAGTGACTTCATCGTGTACGGGGATTGCGCCGAGACGTCGACCGGCTGGGCGGGGCCAGCGCTCGTGCCTCCCCGCACGGGCGAGGTGATGGTGAGAGTGAAGATCTCTGACTGTTTCGTGGATTCGGACACGTCTGCCGATTGGATGCCATTCCGAGAACACAGGTACGGCTATACCTCGTGGAAACCGTACGCGACCGTCGTTCAACCCGGATGTCTCACCGCGTTCCTGAGTCCAGACTGCTCGGCGGACGTGATCGTTGCCAGGCTGGACGGCGCGCGTGAGATCATCAGGGTGTGTTCGTACGAGTTCTCCTCTCCTATCGTTTGCAGTGCATTGTTGCGGGCTCTACACCGAGGAGTGGATGTGAGCCTGCTCGTCGACGGGAGCCCAGTCGGCGACATCGACGAGCGAGCGGTGGCCGCGTTGTCGGTTCTAGCCGGCTCGGGAGCCTCGGTCCGAGTCCTGAAGGCAAGGCTCGATGACGACGTCGTCAAGCATGTCACCGCTCTCCACTCGAAGTACTTCGTCATCGATTCCGCCGATTTGGTTGTGCTCTCTGAGAACGCGGTCCCGAGCGGGATACCCGCCGATCGGGTCTTCGGCAACAGAGGCTGGGGTATGGCCGCTGTCAGTAGCGAACTCGCTGCCTATCTGACCTCGGTATTCGAAGACGACCGGAGAGAGGACCGACCCGGCGTTGTTGACTGGCTGTGTGATCCCCGGTTCGACTCCCAGGCAGAGGCCCCGGTGCAGGAGGCTAGCCCGCACGAGCGCGGTATGTTCCCTCCCTTCACGGCGGCTTCCGTCGCGACCGTGACGCTCATGGTCTCTCCAGACGCGTCCTTCATGTCTCCGTTCCTGTGCGACATGCTCATGTCGGAGACCGATCTGGTCGTCGAGCAGTTCCAGGCGGACCTCAGATGGCGTACGAGATGGTCGGATGACGAGCTGCTCAGCCCGCTCGTGTCGAGCGTGCTCGAAAGTGCGAGGAACGGTATCGCGTGCAGAGCGCTCCTCGACTCGTCCTGGTTCAACCTGGAGCGGAACGGCGAAGTCGTCGATGCCTTGGCGGCTGCACGATCCGCCGAATCCATCGACTGTTCTGCCCGGCTCATGGATCCCGAAGGCCCGATCACCGTCATGCATAACAAGGGCGTGATCGTAGACGGCAGGAGGACGGTGGTCTCGAGCAACAACTGGGTGTACGCGTCCTTCGCCAAGAACCGCGAGCTTGCCGCGATGATCGACTCAGCCGAGGTGGCCAGCTACTTCACCGAGGCCTTCGAAGCGGACTGGCACCCTGACCGGGTCGCCCCAGTTATCGACGCCCCGACGGAGGTCGTAGCGTCGTGCGGTAGCTGGGTAACCCTGTCGTCAGGACGATGCTCGGACGACAGGATGCTGGCCGAGGTACACTGGGACACCGATGGGGACGGCTTCGTCGACGCGAACACCCCTTCCGTCTCCTTCCTATTGACAGTGCCAGGCGAGATGACCGTCACACTGACCCTGACGGATTCGTGGGGGAACGAGGCGACCCAGGCGATAATAATCCGAGTGATGAGCGATCATCATGCCCCGCTTGAGGAGGGATACAACACGTTCTTCTACGCGTCGATCGTCCCCGGGGTTCTCGGGGGAGCTCTGCTGCTCTTCGTCCTCCGGGAGCGTGGACGGAGGCGTCGATAGCCGCTTGACACGCGCAAGATTAATGACGCCTGTGACGGTTCTGCCCGAGGCCATGATAATCAGACGCTTCTCTATATCGGACATCCACTCCGTGATGCGTGTGGTCAAGAAGTCCCTTGGCGAGACATACCCGCCCTCCCTCTATCTTACCATGCACAGCATGTGGCAGGATGGGTTCATGATCGCGGAGGAGAATGGACAGATAACCGGTCTCGTGGCAGCAGTGGAATCGGAGAAGCGGATCGCGCGGGTGCTCATGCTCGCCGTGCTTCCGGAGCACAGGGGCCGTTCATACGGGTCGGCGCTCATGAGGAAGTTGGAGGATCATTGTCTGGCAGGGGCTTTCCACGCGATCAGATTAGAGGTCAGGAAGAGCAACCTGTCCGCTCTGTCCTTCTACGAGCGCCGCGGCTTCTCGGTATCTGGCGAGATAGACAACTTCTACCTGAACGGCGAGAGCGCCTATCAGATGATCAAGGTTCTGCAGAGCTGAGGTCAAGAACGACTATCTGTAGCCCGCCTTGTCATCGTGGGCATGCTCGTTCCAGTAGTGGTATGGCGAGCTTTCCCTCTCCGAAGTGCTCATGTCCTTGGAGACGCCGCCGAGGAAGCTGCCGTATCTATCCTTTATCTGCTCCTCGACTGGGCGAGCCCGCCTTAGGGCGTCGCGGATGTGCTTACCCTCGATGTACTTGGCTCGCTCGCCCACTGCGATGTCCCCCGCAGCCCTGACTAGTCCCCCGAGCTCGCGGAGCCGGAGCGTCAGGGATTTGTCGCTGTTGTCGATGGTTCTCGCCCGCTTCTTCGCCTCTTCGATGACCATGCCCACCGACTCCCTCGTGGCATGCGGGATCTTGCCGTCCATGGTGATCTCCTGCGCCACGAACTGTGCGAGCTTCATGCGATTGTCATCAGTGTCTGGCATGACGGTCTCGACAAGGACCTCGTACCCTCCTCCGTTTATCCTCGACCGGAGGGGGGAGAGTATGTGATGCAGGTCCTGTATGTTGCAGGCTCCTACGAATATGAAGTCACACGGGACGTTGTCGACCCTGACGCTCGCTCCCGCGCTCTGAGGGTTTCGCCCCGCGATCGGGAACCTCTTCTCTTGCATCGCTGTCAGTATGAACCTCTGAAGGTGACCGAGGTGCGGCAGCTCGTCGACGAAGAGCACTCCTTGATGGGCGCTGTGAATCGCTCCCGCCACGACCCTGTCGAATGGCTGGGTCCCCAGCTGAGGATGGCCGCCGTAGGGGTCGTGCCTGACGTCCCCGAGCAGCTCCGTCTCGCTTGCCCCGGTCGCAAGGATGAACGGGTTCCGGTCTATCGGTACTATGACCTTCCTGGGACTCAACTTCTCGAAGTTCCTCCGGTTCTCGAGCGCCTGCTGGTCGAGGACTTTGATCATCTCGCCCGCTCGTTCGAAGACCACGACCTCCTCCTTGCCGAACCTCTTCCTCGTGGTCGTGACTCTGTCCCTGCCTGCCATTCCGGCCATCGTCACCTCGACGAGGCCCCCGAGCAGATCCCCGAAAGGATTGTTGGTCGTGGACCTTCCGTAGCTGACCTTGGTCTGCTGGCATTTCGGACAAAAGGCTTCTTTCGGGGAGGAGTAGCCGCCGCAGTTGGCGCATCTGTATCCCAGGCGCTCCGCCACGTTGACCGGCGCCTCCTTTGGGTCGATGAACTCCCCTTCTGCTGAGCCCTTGAATTCGGTCTCCTTCGATACTTCATCAGACTCCTTGACCTCCACCATCGGTCTCTCAGGATTCTCGGGATTGTGAACAACCCGAATCTCCTCCGTAGGCCGGGAAAGGTGGAGGGCCAGAGCCTGCGCTATCATCGATTTGCCAGTCCCGGGCGGGCCGACCAGGAGGAAATGCCTTCCCTGAGACGCTGCGATCCTCGCGAGCCTGACCGCCTCCTCCTGACCTACCACGCGCTCGAGCGGGTCGGAAGATATCTTGATCTCTTCCGTTGTCTCGAACGATTCGAGAAGTGCCGGGGTCTCCTCTTCGGGTTCGTCTGTCATCGGTCTTCCACTGGTTCAGCTCAAGTCTTCCTTCGTCAGCACCGAGATCTTCGTCGGAAGCTTGGCGATGTTGCCCAACTTGACACCTACAACCGTGGTGATATCTTTTTCTACCGCGAGGTCGAGGATCCGCTGGGTTATTATCCCGTCGAGAACGACGGACTTGATTTCGGATTTCTCGCCCTTTAGAGTCTCGGCCAGCTTGGCCACATGCACTTCCGAGTGAGTCTTGCCCTTCGCGTCGAGCAGCTTGGCCTTTGAAGTCGTGCTGAGTCCGGTGAGGACTTCCTTAAGCCTAGATTGCTCAGGGGACAGCTTCTTGTCTCCTCCTGTGCTCTCTGTCTTGCTCTTCCTGTCTTGGCGTCTTCCACGGTCGTCCTCCGGCTTCCCATGACGCTCTCCACGGGAGTTGCGGTCTTTGTCCGTTTTATCACCATTTCTGAACTGTCCCGGTGTGAGGTTGAACATTTCTGCAAACTGGTCGGCCGGTATCTTGTTCCTCAGACACTTGACCATCTGCTTCTGCGTCAGCTCCTCAACTTCTTGTCCCGCAGGTGCCCTCGCTACGAAATCCACCTCAGCAACTTGGATGAGCTCCCTGATGATGAGTTCACCTCCTCTGTCGCCATCGACGAAGGCCGTGACGACCTTCTCCTTGGCCAGGTCTGCGACCGTCTTGGGTATGCTCGTGCCCTCGACCGCGATCACGTTCTTTATGCCGTACTTGAGGAGGTTCAGCACATCAGACCTCCCCTCGACAACGATGATCGCGTCTGAATCATCTATGTTCGGCCCGGCCGGCAGCCTCTCGCGTCCGTAGTGGACGACCTCTTCCATCTGGAAGGTCTGGCGGACGGAGTCCGTCAGGTCACCTCCGCTGGTCTTGGAGGTTTTCATCAGTTCAGTCAACAGCTGCTTCGCTCGGTCTACTATCTTGTTCCGCTTAGCCACCCGGACATCCTCGATCTTATCTATCGCGATGCGGGCCTTGCACGGTCCCACTCTGTCGATGGTCTCGAGGGATGACGCAAGAATGGCGGTCTCCACCTGGTCGAGGCTCGAAGGGACGTAAACCGTTCCTTCGGACCTGCCCTTGTTCGAGGAGACTTCTACCTCTATCCTGCCAATTCTGCCGCTCTTCTGAAGGTCTCTGAGATCGAGTTCCTCACCGAGTAACCCCTCGGTCTGGCCGAATATCGCGCCGACTATGTCTGGCTTCTCGACGATGCCATCGGTCGACAGCTTCGCCTGGATCAAATACTTCGTTGTACTAGGATCTATGTCCATGTTTTCGCCTCTTCTGCTGAGAACAGCCCTCTAGTCGTCACACTTTCGCTATCCAGCCGGGGCTGACCTTTGTCAGCGCTCCTTTCGAAAGCGTGTTTGACAAATGTCCTTGAACGGACTTCTTGGCCTCGGCCAGAAGTCCTGTCCTATGATGACACTGATCGTGATGATGTCAATATAGACGATTATGCGCTGTTCTTCGGGTGACTATTAATACGCCCTCTGATAAATACTTTTCCATACCCACGATAAAATTATGTCTGAGGGTGCCAGTGCTTCCGCGATCAGCCACCCGAGACCACGGATATGAGGTCGATCTCGTCGTCGTCCTCTAGGGTCTCATCCAAGGGCAAAGGCTCGTCCCGCCTGACCGCTAACCAGCCGTCGGGAAGTAGCCCGACCGCTCTGATCGCGCCCTCGACGGTGGCGCGCTCATCGAGGTCGAGGACCTTCGTCTCCCTCCTCGTGGGAAGCAGGTTGACGCGCACCTTCATGGTTCATGCGAACGCGACCCTTCTAGATAAACGGTCGGACCGTTCTCGCCGAGCCTCCGACAACCGCACGTCCAACCATTCAAGTCGTGTCAAGCCCATGTTAGCGATTGAAAACGACAAATACTTGACCGATGACGCGTTGACACTTTCGCAGGATTGCCGAGGTAGCTAAGCCCGGTTTAAGGCGGTAGCCTCGAGAGCTACTGGTGCTTGTCACCACGGGAGTTCAAATCTCCCCCTCGGCGCACCCACGCACTCGCGCATCGCGGAGTCATGAGGCCCGGAGTGGGGAGATTGAAGTCGGGGGAGATCGTCGCCTACGCCGCCTCGTTCACGGGGCCGGTGGCAGGAAATGCCTTTCTCGCCATGGTCAGTGTCCTTGCCGTCGAATGGAATGTTTCTGACGACGCCGTACTTCTCGCGATCCCCGCGTTCATGCTCCCTTTCGCCATAATTCAGATATTCTCAGGAGCGATCTCCACCGCGTATGATCGCCGTCTGACTCTCGGTCTGGGCCTGCTCGTCTACATCCTCGGCTCGGTCGGCGCAGCCCTTTCGCCCTCGCTTCTGGTCTTCCTGATGGCTAGGGTGGTCCAGGGTGTCGGATACGCGTTCGTCGCTCCGGTACTCGTCCCCATCGTGTCCGATATCGCAGGTAAGGGGCGGCAAGGACTGGCCATGGGATACCTGGGAAGCACGAGCACTGCGGGCGTGACCGCGGGGCCTCTGCTCGGTGGGTTGTTCGCAGAATACAACTGGAGGCTCGCCTTCATCGCGATAGCACTCATGGCGTCGGTGGTTCTCGTCGCGGTTCTGGTCGTGTTCAGAGGGGGGGCGGGGTCCCCTCCCAAGAGGAAGACTCCCAAGCAGTCCTTGAGTGGGCTCGTGTCGACAGCCAAGAACAGGGACGTACTGCTGCTGTCTGCGACCGGGTTCATCGCGTTCGCGTCGTTCGTGGGGGTCATCTCATATCTTTCCGCTCACCTGGGCTCCGATGCAGTGGGCATGGGTCCAGGAGAGATTGGCTTCATACTCATGTTCTCAGGGCTATCCGGCGTCTTCCTGTCCCCCGTAGCTGGCAAGTTGGTAGACCGCAGAGGGACGAGATGCTGTGCGTCGGTGGGATTCGTCGTTGCGTCAGTAGCGACCATTGCCATGCAGTTCGTCGGGGGCACGCTTCCATTCATAATCCTCCTGTCACTGATCGGATTCGGGAGCAGCTTCGTCTGGTCCGCCCTACTGACGATGCTCATGAGGGTCGACCCGTCCACAAAGGACGAATCCTCATCCATCTTCAATTCGGCGAGGTTCATGGGATTCGCCATCTCTCCAGTGCTAATGGCTCCCTTGTACATCGGCTACGGATTGGATGCGGTCGTCTTAGTGTGTGGCCTGTTATATGTCATGTGCCTATTCCTCGCGCTCTCCACCCGTCGGAGACTGGACCGAGGGTAGGGGTTAATTACAGGTCCACGTCATTCCCCAACGTCCTATGACCGCGAAGAAGATCCTTATGGTAGTCTGTGACGGCGTGTCCGACCGTCCAGTCAAGCAGTTCGAGGGAAAGACACCTCTTCAGGTCGCTCGGAAGCCCGCGATGGACGCGGTCGCGCGGAACGGCGTCTCCGGAACGATGGATGTGATCGCCCCTGGAGTCATTCCCGGAAGTGACACCGCCCATCTCGCCCTGTTCGGATATGACCCATACAGGGTCTACACAGGACGGGGGCCGATCGAGGCCGCGGGGGCAGAAATACCATTGGTTGAAGGCGACGTGGCCTTCAGGTGCAACTTCGCGACATCCGATGACCATATGAGGATAACCGACCGGAGAGCTGGCCGCATCCGGTCGGGGACCGCGGAGCTCGCCACTGCCCTCTCGGGCATGAAGGTCGAGGACGTCGAGGTGATATTCAAGGAGGCGTCCGAGCACAGGGCGGTTCTCGTGCTCCGAGGTCCCGGTCTGGACCACAGGGTCACCGAGGTGGATCCGCACCGCGAGGGGGAGATTCTGAAGGCGCGGGCAGAATCGCCCGATGCGGAGAAGACTGCACGGATCCTCAACGCGTTCGTAGAGAAGTCTTATGATATTCTCTCGAAGCATCCCGTCAACAAGCGCAGGGAGAAGGAGGGACTGCCTCCAGCAAACATAATCCTTCCCAGGGGTGCTGGCAGCCTGGGAGAGCTTGAACCGCTTCCTCAGCGCTTCGGTATGAAATGCGCGGCAGTTGCCGGTGTCACGTTGGTCAAGGGCATATGTCGTATG
Source organism: Thermoplasmata archaeon (assembly GCA_020696395.1). Taxonomy (GTDB): domain Archaea; phylum Thermoplasmatota; class Thermoplasmata; order UBA10834; family UBA10834; genus UBA10834. The sequence goes on from JAEHCN010000008.1 coordinate 30,129, forward strand.
GTCGGCATGGATGTCCCTGATGTTGAGGGGGCCACCGGAGCCCTGGACACGGACTATACAGCCAAAGCGGAAGCAGCGATTGGCCTGCTCGAGGAGAACGATTTGGTCTTCATCAACGTGAAAGCCCCCGATATCGCCGGCCATGACGGCGACTTCCAGGGGAAGGTCCTCGCCATTGAGAACATCGATATGATGCTGGGAAGAATATTGGAGAGCATCCACGAGGAGGCCGTGGTAGTGCTGACCGCTGATCACTCCACGCCCGTCACGGTGAAAGACCATAGCGCGGACCCCGTGCCAGTGGCGGTTTCCGGGGCGGACTCAAGGGTCGATGGCGTTCGAGCGTTCGATGAGATATCCGCAGCATCAGGTGCTATCGGCAGGATCCGCGGAATGGATCTACTGCCGATCGTTCTCGGCATGGCCAACAGGTCGAGCAAGTTCGGAGCGTGAACCGGAACTGGAGCTCAGACTGCTTCCAGCTCTCTGTTGATCAAATCTTTCTGCGTGTGCCCGACGACCTTCACATCTGCCTTCTCAGTGCCCTCGATGTCCATGAGCCTTCGCTTGATGTTGAGGGCCAGATGAATCCCCAGGGGGCAGACCTGGGAAGTAGGTCTGAATGTCAGGCTCACCTCGTCCCCTCTGACGTCGATTTCAGAGATCAGTCCCATGTCATATACGCTCATGTTTGTGTGAGGGTCGATTATCTCCTTCAGAGCCTCGACCACCTGTTCTTCAGTCGGCATCTATCGGCACCCCTTTGTCATCCCTTCTGCGTCCCCTGACCCTGGCGCGTCTAATCTAAGTAATCGTCTGTGTTTAAGTTATCGTCTGTGTGGTTCGGGTGTCTCCCTTTCATCGTCGGATATTACATGTTTGCCAGATAATCGTCAGATGTGGTGTCGTTGCTTCTTGAAGTAGTCGAGTACGATCTTCCGCTGACCCTTACGCAGTATCTCCGAAAGGGTCGACGGTGACACGTCGAACATCCTTGCGAGTTCCCTCAGACTTATACGCTTGGGATAATCGAAATACCCGCGCTCGAACGCGACCTGGGTTATCTTGTCCTGTCGTTCAGTGAGTGATTCTCGGTCGTCAATCTTTGTCAGTTTGATGAGTTCCGCCTCGACGCTCTTACTCTTTAGGTGTTCGAAGATACCCTTGAGAACCTCTTTCTCGCTGACAATCAGGGTCCATTCGACCTTGCCGCCATCCTTGGACTGTGCGGATATCAAGAAGACGCCGGAATCAGTCAGGATGCGGCATATTTCACACCTGGCAGTCGTCACTGCGCTTATCACCTTGCCCCTCTCGGTCACGGTGGTGTCGACGTTGACGACCAGAGGGTTCTTTGGGATCTCCCCGAGGACCTCCTTCATCACATCCTCAGACGCGGATATCTCGACGAGGTCTTTCACCCCCTCTTCCGAGTACGGCATCCTGTCTATCACCCTGATCTTCGCAGGATATCGCGCGGATATGTCGCTTATCCAGTTCTCGGGCTCACGAAGCGATACGATTGCCTCCATCATGCTTGTCGATACCCCTCCAGGACCGCCCGGCAGTAGCAGTCCTTGGTGAGTACTTCTGGCGTATATCTACTTTGACCTGGTGTTCAAGAAG
>JAEHCN010000063.1 GCA_020696395.1 Thermoplasmata archaeon
TCCTAAGCGATTCCTCCTCGTCGACTAGGGCCCGTTCGCGGGCGATGAGGGCGTCCCTCCTGGAGACGACCTCGTCCATCAGCCGGGCGAGATTGTCCTCGGAAGTCTTCATCTGCTCCTCCTGGTCGAGCCCCGCCTTCCTCTTGTCCGCGACCTCTGTCATCTGTCCGGAGACCTCCGCAAGTTTCTCGGCGTACTCTCGTTCCTTCGTCTCAGCGCTCTTCAACATGGCACTAGCCCGCTCCTCGCGGTCGTTCAGCCCGGAGGCCTTCTCGTCGAGCTTGTTCTCCCTGTCGAGTGCCGCGGCCTCGCGAACCTTCAGGCTCTCCTCGTCCTGCTCGATCTTCGCCTCTCGGGCGCGCAGAGCCTCCTCCTTCTCCTTCAGGCCGCTCTGGAGCTGTTCGAGCTCAGTGCTCTTCCGCGTCACCTCATCCTGCCGCGTCTGGAGCTCTTCGTCCTTCCGCCTGACCGCGGTTTCCTGATCCTTCAGCCGCCTCACAGCGTCCTCGATTACCTGGGAGATTGTCGAGTCTTCCGTCATGTTACATCACATCGGTGATTGGGGGGTTTGTGCGCGACGCATTCGTCCTTGGCGCTGGTGCGTATCCGCGGGATCCACGAGAACCGCTCGCCCTCCCGCGCGTTCCTCCTCGGCTGCGCACTACGAGCTCAGGAGGGGTCCGAGGACGGTCATGCCCGACCTGCTGACCTCTATCGCGTGGCGTTCCATGCTGTGTTCCGCCGCCCTCATCTTCTCGACCTGGAGGAACCTGACCAGCTTGCCGCGCGGCCTGTCCAGGCCGAGCATCAGGATGCCGTCCGCGAGAAACCCCTCGTTGCCAAGGAGTTGCGACTCGCCGTCGAGCGAGCGCTCCATTATGATGAAGGAGTGCAAGTTGTTATCCCGGAGCATCTTGAAGAAGTAGAACATCTTCTTGCGCATGTTCTTCTCGTTCTCCATGAGCGAGTACAGGGCACCCAGGGAATCGAGGACGAACACCGAGAACTTGTCGCCGTGCGTCCTCTTGAACCGCTGGATCATCTTCTCGATGAATAGTATGTAGTCAGTCTGGGCCTCGTCACCGATGACCTCGTCGATCTGGTCCAGCTCGCGAATGTCGGTCATGTCGGATATCTGCATCTTGGCGGACATCTTGACACCCATGCTCTCCATGTTCACCATATGGCTGTCGGCGGTCTCCTCGAGGGTGGCGTACAGTCCGAACTCGTTCTTGTTCTTCAGGTACATCGACATGATCGAGTAGCAGAAGCTCGTCTTCATCGAGCCTGGGGGGCCGGTGACCAGCATTATCTTGGGCCGCTCGATATCGTCCTTGAAGACCTTTTCGAGCCCTGGGATGGAATCTTTGAACAAATCCTAGACCTCCTTCTCCTCGGGAGTCTCAACGATGCCCGTTCAGCGTTTTCAAAGGCATGTTAGTTAATTAAAGCTTTGCGGGTCATTATCAATCTTGAGAGGGATGGCCAGCTTGGGTCATCAGTCCTCTAACCCGTCCTCACCTGACTCATCATCAGGCACGCCGTCGGACCCTTCGTCGTCGCCGATGTCGCCGCCCGTGTCGTTGTCGTCCACAAGGTCGCCGTTCTCGGTCGGGGCTTTCGTGATCGTCCTGCCTGACTCCGCCATACGCTCCTCGTCAGCCACTCCCACGAGGCTCGCCACCGCTGTGACGAGGTCGCTCCCCTTGAGACGCATGAGACGGACACCGAGCGTCACTCTGCTCTGGAGGCGTATGCCCTGCACGGGCATCCTTATGATCATTCCCTTGACGCTCGTGAATATCAGCTCGTCGTCGTCCGCGACCGCGAGGACCGACAGCACGTTGCCGTTCCGGTCCCCTGTCTTGATTGTTATGACGCCCTTTCCTCCCCTCCGCGTCTTCCTGTAATCCTCCACGAGGGAGCGCTTGCCGTACCCGCGGTCCGTGACCGTCAGCAGGCGGGCAGTCGGGTCCACGACGGCCATGCTGACTACCTCGTCTCCCTGCCGGAGCGTCACGCCCTTGACGCCGCGTGTCGCACGACCGGTCGGGCGCACATCGGCCTCGTTGAACCTTCCGGCGTACCCCAGCTTCGTCGCCAGCACGACCTCCTTGGTCCCATCGGTGATGGCGACGCCGATCAACTCGTCCCCGTCGTCTAGACGCATGGCGATGATACCGGGCTGCCTGACATGCGAGTACGCTATCAGCCGGGTCTTCTTGATGATGCCCCTCCTCGTCGCGAACACAAGATACCGGTCTTCGTCGAATAACGCGATCGGTATCTTGCTCATCACGTACTCGCCCTCCTGGAGACGGTCGATGAGGTTCACTATCGGCTTGCCCTTCCCGTGACGGCCGCCGACAGGTATCCTGTAGGCCTTGAGCCAGTAGCCCTTGCCGCGGTTGGTGAAGAACATGACGTAGTCGTGGGAGCACGTCACGAACACGTCGACGACGTGGTCCTCCTCCTTCGTGCCCATACCCACGAGGCCGACGCCTCCGCGCTTCTGCGAGGCGTACGTGTCGAGGGATATCCGCTTGATGTATCCCGTACGGCTGGTCGTCACCAGGACGTCCTCCACGGGTATCAGGTCCTCGTAGTCCAGGTCCGCCCCTTGAGCCTCGATATCCGTCCTTCGGGGGTCGCCGTACTTCTCCTTGATGGCCAGCGCCTCCTCCCGGATAATGCCGAATATCCTCTTCTCGTCCCTAAGGATGGCCTTGTACTCCTCGACTAGCCTGGTTATCTTCTCGAAGTCGTCCTTGACGGCCTGCATCTCCATGCCCGTGAGCCGTTGGAGCTGCATCTCGAGTATGGCCTTGGACTGGATGTCGGTCAGAAGATACTTCTTCATGAGGGAGGTCTTCGCATCGTCTCGCGTCTTCGACTTCCGTATCGTTTTGATCACGTCGTCAAGGTGGTCCAGGGCGATCATCAGGCCGGCGAGTATGTGGGCCTTCCTCTCCGCCTCCCTCAGACGGAACTGCAACCTCCTCTTGACGACATCGAACCGGTGCTCGATGTGGTACTCCAGCATCTCCTTGAGCGACAGCACCCGCGGCTGGGTGTCCACTAGCGCCAGGTTGTTGATCCCAAAGGTCGTCTGAAGCTGGGAGTGCGCGAACAGCTGGTTCAGGACGACCTCCTCGAGCGCGTCGCGCTTCAGCTCGATGACTATGCGCATGCCGTCCCTGTCCGACTCGTCCCTCAGGTCCGAGATGCCCTCTAAGCGCTTGCTCTTGACCAGCTCGGCGATCTCCTCCATCAGTTTGGACTTGTTCACCATGTACGGGATCTCGGACACTATCAGCGTCGCTCTGCCGGTGTCCTCGTCCCTCTCGATGGTCGTACGCGCCCTCACGCGTATCTTGCCTCTGCCGGAGGAGTAGGCCTCCACTATCCCAGCGGCGCCGTAGATGAGGCCGCCGGTCGGGAAATCAGGACCCTTCACCAGGTTCATGATCTCCGCCAGGTCCGGGTCGCGTCCCTCGATGTGCGTGTCGATCATCAGGACGGTGGCATCGACTATCTCGCCCAGGTTGTGCGGGGGTATGTTCGTCGCCATGCCGACAGCTATGCCAGATGAACCGTTGATGAGAAGGTTGGGCAGCTTGGACGGGAGCACGACCGGCTCCTTGAGCGAGCCGTCGAAGTTGTCGACGAAGTCCACCGTCTCCTCGTCCACATCCTCCAGCATCTCAGCCGCAATGGGCGCCAATCGGCACTCGGTATACCTCATGGCGGCGGCGCGGTCGCCGTCGACGCTGCCGAAGTTCCCCTGGCCATCGACGAGGGGGTAGCGCATCGAGAAGTCCTGGGCCATCCTCACGAGGGTGTCGTAGATCGCTACATCCCCGTGCGGATGGTACTTGCCCAGGACCTCTCCGACCACCCTGGCAGACTTCTTGTGGGTCTTGCCGCGCACGAGGCCCATCTCGTTCATCGCATACAGGATCCGCCTGTGCACGGGCTTCAGGCCGTCGCTCACATTAGGCAGCGCCCTGCCGACGATGACGCTCATCGCGTAGTCGATGTACGACTTCTTCATCTCGACCTCAATCGGTCGCATGATGACCTTCGAGGCGATCTGCTGCTCGTTCTCTTGTTCGTCGGTCATAGGCTCACCTCAGACGTCGAGGACCTCTACCTCGCGCGCGTGCTCGTGTATGAAGCGCCTCCTCGGCTCCACGGCATCCCCCATCAGAACCTCGAATAGGTTGTTCGCCTCCACGGCGTCCTCTATCGTGACCTGCTTGAGTATCCTGGACTCGACGGACATGGTCGTGTCATGCAGCTGGTCCGCGTTCATCTCGCCCAACCCCTTGTACCGTTGGACGTCGATTCCGGGCCCGAACTCTTGGACGGCGTCGTTGAGCTCCCTCTCGGAGAACAAGTAGCGCTCCGTCTTGCCCCTCCTAATCCTGTACAGGGGCGGCTGAGCGATGTAGATGTAGCCCCGTCGTATCATGGGCTCCATGTGTCTGTAGAAGAATGTCAGTAGGAGCGTCCGTATGTGCGCGCCGTCGACATCCGCGTCGGTCATGATGCACACCCTGTGATATCGGGCCTTCGAGATGTCGAATTCCGTGTCGATCCCCGTGCCCAGCGCGGTGATCAGCGTGCGTATCTCGGCGTTCCTCAGCATCTTGTCCAGACGGGCTTTCTCGACGTTCAGTATCTTCCCGCGCAAGGGCAGAATGGCCTGGAAGGACCGGTCTCGGGCCTGCTTCGCGCTCCCGCCTGCCGAGTCGCCCTCGACCAGGAACAGCTCGCACTTGGTCGGATCGCGCTCCGAGCAGTCGGCCAGTTTGCCTGGAAGGTTACCCGCGTCCAGGAGGCCTTTCCTCCTGGTGAGCTCTCTCGCCTTGCGAGCCGCCTCCCTCGCCTGAGACGCCAGGATGGCTTTGCCGATGCACGACTGTGCGACCTTGGGGTTCTCATCCAGGAACTCGTAGAGCTTCTCGTTCACCGTCGACTCGACGATGCCCCTCATCTCGCTGTTGCCGAGTTTGGTCTTGGTCTGACCCTCGAACTGAGGCTCTGGAAGCTTGACGCTCAGCACCGCGGTCAGGCCTTCCCTGACATCCTCGCCGCTCAGACTCTCGTCCGTGCCCTTCAGTAGGTTCTGCTTCTTCGCGTAGTCGTTGATCGTCCTCGTCAGAGCGGACCTTAGACCGGCCAGGTGCGTTCCGCCCTCCACCGTGTTGATGTTGTTCGCGAACGTGTGGATGTTCTCAACGTAGCTGTCCGTGTACTGCATGCACAGCTCTACCGTGACGGCGTCCCTCTCCGCGTTGATGTAGATGGGCTTCTCGTGCAGGCTGGATCGGTTTCTGTTGATGTAAAGGACATACTCCACGATGCCGCCGTCGAACTTATACGTGTTCGACTGCTCCGTCTTCGCATCGGATATGGTGATCCTGAGTCCTTTGTTGAGGAACGCGATCTCCCTGAGCCTTCCAGACAGCGTCTCGAAATTGAAGACCGTGTCCTCGAATATCTCCGGGTCAGGCTTGAACTGGATCACTGTGCCCGTGTCCGTCGTTGCGCCAGTCAGCTCGATGGCCGAAGTCGGTATACCACGGCAGTAGCTCTGAGAATGGACCTCGCCCTTGCGTCGGATGTTGACCTCTAGTGACTCCGAGAGGGCGTTCACGACGCTGAGGCCGACTCCGTGGAGCCCTCCTGACACCTTGTAGGTCTTGCGGTCGAACTTGCCTCCGGAGTGAAGCTTGGTGAGAACGAGCTGAAGGACGTCCATGTTGTACTTCTTGTTCATCCCGATGGGTATGCCCCGGCCGTTGTCGACGACTGTGACGCTCCCGTCCTCGTTCAGCGATACGTCGATCTGCGTGCAGTATCCGGCCATCGCCTCATCGATGCTGTTGTCCACCACTTCGTACACGAGGTGGTGGAGTCCGTGGAAGTCGGTGCTTCCGATGTACATGCTGGGGCGTTTCCTTACCGCCTCCAACCCCTCTAGGACCTGGATTCTCTCCGCATCATATGTGCTGTCTTCCATCAGATTTCAGCCCCATAAAGCAGGCTCGTCGACAGGCGTTTTCGAGACGCATCCCATCCGCGCTCTTCGACGCTTTTTTCGGCCTCTGAATGACCAATGGAACCCCGATATTTAAATGCTTTGCGAATGCTTGCTGGCATACCCCTAAAACACCCCTTTTCTTCCGCTGCAGAATCGCGTCGTTCTTTCCCGGTGTTTTCCACAAGAAAGTTCGACAGATGACGATGGGGTTGGGAAAGGGGGTTCGAGGTGCCGCATGAGCGATGGCTCGGAAGGATCCCCGAGGCCGCCGAGGGAGTTCGATGTGGGAATGATCAGCGTGTCTGGGCGACGAACGCCCGATCGACCATATGAAAGAGTTTATACCGAGGGGATTCTTAGGAGCATGCGATACTGAATGGCTACCCGGAAGATGATCGAGACTCCAGTGGAAATGGAGGGGGTCGCTGAGACGGAGGGGGTCGAGCCAGATGCCCTTAGGAGGCTGCTCCAGGAAGGTCGTGTGGTCATCCCTTTCAACCAGAGACACGCGTCCGTCGTTCCCAGAGCGATCGGAGAGGGCATGTCGGTCAAGGTGAACGCCAACCTTGGGACGTCCAGAGACCTCGTCGATGTCTCCCAGGAACTTGAGAAGGTCCGCGTGGCGGCGAGATACGGTGCGGATGCGGTGATGGACCTCAGCACGGGAGGCAACATAGGCGACATCAGGAGACAGGTGTTGCGGGAGTGCGCTCTGCCAGTCGGGACGGTTCCGATATACGAAGCCATGTGCCGAGCGTCAGAGAGGGGGGACCCCTTGGCGATGACGGAGGAGGACCTCTTCGGCACCATAGAGCAACACGCACGGGACGGCGTGGACTTCATGACCGTCCATTGCGGGGTCACCAGGACCACGGCGGACACGCTCAAGAGGGCGGAGAGAGTCACAGGGGTGGTTTCCCGGGGAGGGGCCATGCTCGTAGCTTGGATGCACGAGAACGACCTGGAGAACCCGCTGTACGGGGACTACGACCATCTGCTAGACCTTGCCAAGGATTACGGTTTCGCGCTCAGCCTCGGCGATGGACTGAGGCCAGGTTCCATCGCGGACGCCACGGATGCCCCCCAGGTCGAGGAGCTGAAGGTTCTCGGAGAACTCGTGGAACGGGCCAGGGACGGGGGCGTGCAGGCAATGGTGGAGGGCCCTGGACACGTCCCACTTGACCAGATAGAAGCCAACGTCCGCCTGGAGAAGGCGATCTGCCACGGGGCGCCGTTCTATGTCCTGGGGCCATTGGTTTGCGACGTGGCAGCAGGATACGATCACATCGCCGGAGCCATCGGTGGGGCGCTCGCGGCCTATCACGGGGCGGACTTCCTATGCTATGTTACCCCGTCGGAGCATCTGTCCCTCCCGACCGTTGACGATGTCCGGGAGGGCGTCATAGCGAGCAGGATCGCCGCCCATGCGGCCGACGTGGCACGAGGCCGAGGCGGGGACTGGGACAGGAGGATGTCGGAGGCGAGACGCGCCTTCGACTGGCACCAGATGTACGAACTCTCCATGGACCCGGATAAGACGAAGAAGTACAGGGAACGAGGCGGTGCTGAGGGGGCGCAGGCCTGCTCGATGTGCGGCGAGCTCTGCGCGATGAAGATGATCGAGAGGACCATGGGCAAGTAGCGACCCTACAGCGTGAGACCCAGCGGCAGCCGCACGACCGCGCCTACCACGAGCGAAACCAGGCCAGCAGCGATCGCACCGATTATCACGGACAGTGCGCCCTCTCCTCCCGACACGTCGTTCGCCACGCTCACTGCCCTTCCAGTTATGGCGAGCAGCCAGATCAGCCCCAGTACGGCGGATGTCAGCAGGACGGCGCCCCATACGATGGCGTGTTCCATCTCCGAATCGCCCCAGTGCTGGACCTGGCTGAGCTCCAGTCCGCCGAATCCGACGGCGAATATCGTCAAGAGCACAAGCGTGACCATTACGAACCAAGGATAGCAGTAGCCTGCTAACGCGACGGTCGAGCCTTTGTCGCCCCGGCCGCCGAATACCTCTTGGGCTACCAGAGAGGATACGACGGCAAAGACCAGGAACGATAGGATTGCCACGATCCATCCGAGGGCGCCGAGCGCCAAGAGCTCGAAGGCATTCGCGTCGCCCAAGCCAACGACCTCGGACATCTCGCTGGTCACCGCGGCGCTCACGACCGCGTATATCGTCGTCGACAGGACGACGAGAATCATCGCATACTTCAGGTCCGAGGAGAGATAGAGTTCTGAGAGGGAGCGGCGAGGGTAGAGCAGCAGCCTGAAGAAGTTGCGAAGATCCAGCCTAGGCGCGTGCTTCGGCTGCATATACAGCCCGGGGTAGCGGCTCTCCTTTGGCGCTCGGCCACCCGACGGGGTGAACCTGTGAGGTGGCACCTGTGAGACGTGTCCGAGTTCGAGCTCTTGCACGATGGTCGAACCGCAAGAGGGGCATTTGGCGATACCGCTGCCGTCCTCTCGCACCTGGAGATATCCTGAGCTTGCGTTGCCGCACGCGCCACAGCGGATGGCTTTCGAGAAGATGATCGAGCTGGCCGACATCGGTAGGCCATGAACAAGGCGCCATATTAGAGTTGCCTAAGACGGCGACCCTGAATTCGGAAGAAATGGAGCCACTGGAGGGTCTCGAACCCCCGGCCTGCGGTTTACGAAACCGCCGCTCTTTAGCGACCGCGCATGAAACGCAGGTTACCGCTGAGCTACAGTGGCACTCGTGGGATGCTGTGAAGATGGTTTTCCTAGTTAAGTCTTTTCGCGGAACGGCCTGGGGGACCAGACACACCAGTATCCGCCGCACGAAGAGAGGACTTAATAATATGCGACCGTATTCATCCAGTGGGACCCAGGCATGGTGACCGACCTACGAATTCCAGAAGGCATCATCGTTCGAACCGCCAAAGGCGGGCCGGATTCCCTCAAGTCCATCCTAGCAGACCTCAAGCAGTACAGCTTCTCGGGATACCTCAAGGTCCGCCTAGAAAAAGAGATCATGAGTTCGATAGGGTATGTCGTCGTCGAGCATGGAACGCCAGCAATGGCCATATACGAGTTCGAGAAGTCGAAGCCGAGAGAGCTCAAGAGGATTTACACAGGGGAGAGGTCCCTCAGGTTCATACTGGAGGACTCGCAGGACAAGACTTCCGTCATCGAGATCCACAGCAGGGTGGAGAAGGAGGAGTTCGAGAGACGGTTTCCAGACGCACTGATAGGTCCTGGGAAACCGCAGACGGAAGAGCCCGCGCCCCCCGAGCGCCGGGCGAAGATCCCGTCGACGCCAAAAGTCGAGGAGCCGCCCGAGGAGAAGGTCGATCCGTCCAGGGACAAGATCGACGAGTGGCGCAGGAAGGGGTTCGTCGTCGACGCTCTCACGGATGCCTTTGGGAAGGAATCCGACGAGTTCGAAAAGGCCGTGGAGGACTTCGAGAGGGACGTCAAACGACTTACACAGTTCGAGGTCATGCTAAACAACTTCCCAGTCATTGGACATGAGGAGGAGATCGTCGAAATCCGTGGTAAGCTGAACGACCCATCACGGATAGCGGAGATAGAGTCGGACGTGGAGTTCCTGCAGGAGAAGGTCAAACGCAGAGTACAGAAGAGGAAGACGGAAGAGGCGTCCATCAAGGAGGAGATGGAGAAGAAGAAACAGGAGGAGAAGGCTGGAGACGTCTACGACCTGATCCTGAAGTATCAGACCGGGGCGGAAGAGGGCGTCGAGGATACGACGGCGAGCTGCCCCAGATGCGGAGGGGGGCTGAACGAGCGTGGGCTGTGCGACCGGTGCTCCTCCGAGGAGGCAGAGGCCCCCCCTTACGCCAAACCACTGATCAAAGGGATGACCTTCGAGAGTTTTGTTGTGGGACCCGGTTCGAAGTTCCCGTTCACGGTCGCAGCCGC